>JAYUYF010000591.1:0-3256 GCA_043752605.1 Roseiflexaceae bacterium | reverse complement strand
AATGCTATGATAGCACCTCCTGCAAGACAGATAGCCAGTGAATTTAAATCCCATCCAAAGGTAAATGACGCAACTGTATTACCTTGGATAGTGGATTGCAAACCCAGTGCTGTCGTCCCTACGTCGAATAGAACAACGCAGATCCAGAGACCCATCACAATCGGCGAACGCGCACCTGAACGTAGCACCCCAAATTCAAATGCAGTAACGCCGATCGGGAGTAGCCAGGCGAATGGCCCAAGCTGTTCAAGATTGATGCCGCGATCACCAAGCCAGACAATCGTAAAAAGCGCCCCCAGATACCAGAGTCCAGCGACCAGTGCTAGTCCAAACAACATTGCGAACTTGCCAATAAGATAGTCATAGGTGCTGACGGTGCGCCGTGCTCGTTCCCGCCGCTGTACCCGGTTGGAATGAGCTTCAGGACGGCGCTGGTTGCCCCCGGGGTTCTTCACGACTCCATTCTCTTTTGCCGAGCCGTTTGCGGCCTCGTTGAGCTGCTCCAGTAGCTCCTCGTCCTCCTCGGGTCGGCGTGCATTGCCCTTTGGCATGATCCACCTCCTGTTATTACTACGCCTATGTCCGCTGTCGAGCTGATTATATATAATCATATAATATATGTCAATTATATAATCATATAATACATTCGTATAATTGACCTACGTACATCACGCCGGTATACTACAGTGAGCATGCAGCGAGTGCGAGAAGGACACAGGTCATGGCAAAGCAGCTTCAATTTGAATTGCGGAGAGTGGCGCAGGCTCACGGTTTTCACAGCGCCGATGATCTTGCACGAGCAAGCAATGTGAAATTTACGACTGTGACGCGGTATTGGTATAGCAAAGTCAAGAATCCTAGTGCACCAATTCTTATGAAGCTTGCGCATGCGATGGGCCTGACAGTGGAGGATTTGTTTATTGAAGAGGAGACCCCCGAACCGTAGTGAAACAGTCACTGTCTATACCGAGAAGCGGGTGTGTATTACACTTCCAGAATCTTCCTGCAACATATGTGGAATCACATATTGACAAATTATATCGTTAACAGCTATACTCAAATGCATAACCACACCAGGTTGGGAGCCAGTATGGAGCGTGTCAATAGTTCGCATATCTATCAGTTGCTCGATGCGCGCAAGTGGTCTGTATCTAAACTTGCTCGTGAGGCGGATCTTGGATATGCGACGGTGTTCCGCACAATCAATGGCACCACGCTTGATCCGTCGTTGCGGACGCTAAACGCGATCGCACATGCACTCAATGTGCGCGTTGCCGATATACTCACTAAAGAAGAGGAAAGAGTAACAGATGCCCAATTCATGAAGGCATAAAAAATCTATCGGAGTATACGGTTCAGCGTTGGCGCGCTAGCCGCATACCCCGATAGATTCGGATCTACATCCTGGTTTCGTCGAGAGTCGCCCCTTACCACAGATGCGGCTCTCTCACTCCCCCGAGGAGCTAATGGAATCATATCATACTTATGTGCCATCTGGCAAGGGGCAATTGTGTGAAAACACATATGTCTCGCGCCGTCCACCTGGTTCTCCCCTTGCATCGGTCGTTGCAATCCCCACGAACCTCCTCCGTAGCCAGTCTGCAGACGCCGCCGGCGTCTATGCGCTCATCGCCCGACGCTGGCTGACAACGCGCGCACCGGTGGCACTGAGCGCCGCCGACCTTGCGCGCTGGGCGAGCGGTCGCAACGGGGCGATGCCAGGCGGCGACCCGTTGCGGCTGCGGATCATCGTGGTGCTCCGGCACCTGGTCGCTGATGGTTGGCTCGTGGCCACAACCGCACGCGGAATGACCTCGACCTACATCCCGACCTGGGGCCGCACCCGCGAAGGACGCACGCTCGCCTGGGACGCCAGTGCCATCCAGTACGGGCGACGCGGCACGTTCGCCGCCATCCCGATTCCCATGCTCGATGCGTGCTTCGGCAGCTACGATGACGGCGCACAGATCGTCGATCACAGCTTCACCCACCCGCTGCTCGACCTGACCGATATCGGCAGCTACGCACTCGCACAGACCGCGACGGTCACGCCGACCGCGCGGCTCGCTGCGTTCGGCCTCGTCAGCGCTGCCGGCAACGCGAGCCTTGCGCCGATCAGGGTATTGCGCAGCATGGCAGCCGACGGCGCGCTGCACACGCTCGATGCCGCTGGCCAGCGAGTGCCGGTGGATCTTAGCGTCACTGGCCGGACGCTTTTTTTGGTGCAGACGACCGATCGATTACGCGATCAGTTCACCGATCGATCTGTACCACCTGCAACGTACGCTGATCTAGCGCAGCAGGATGCCGCAAATCGTGATCGCACTGATGCCGCAAATCTACATGATAGACATGATTCCATGTTTCCCGAATCGAATCGAACATGTGATCTCCCCCCACAGATCAAATCTCCACACCGCGACGGCGGCGAGCATGATTCTGAACATGATCAGGCCACGGATATGATCAATCAGGTACTACGAAATCATGCGAGTCTGAATGCATTCCGCCGCGTCAGCAGCGGCGAGCGGGTGGAATTACGCATGCTGGTTGCTGTGCACGGCGATGCGTTGCTTGCGTGGCAGGAACGTGCGCTACGCAGCACTGCGGAACGGCGAGACGGTGTACATCCGGGCTATTACCGTCAGTGTGCTGCAGACGCTGCCTGCGCCACCACCCGGCGCAGCGGCGCACGTCGCCCGAGCACTCCCGAAGCACCGCCGTCAGCCACCGCCGACACCCCCGCGCCCGTGCGTCCGGCGCTCGACGACGACCAGCGCGGCGCGATCGCGGCGCTCGAAGCCGCGCTGGGTGAGCAGATCCGCCGCCCGACACGGCTGTCCAGCGTCAGCGCCACCCAGATCCGCGCCTGGCTGTCGGTCGCCGAGCATCCTGGTCTCCGGCGCTGGCGTGACCCGCTCGGCTGGCTGGTAAGCGAGATCGCGCGTGGCAATGCCCCACCCAGCGCGGCAACGCTCGATACCTGGGCGCGCAATGCCCCGCCCGACCCTGCGTACTGGCGACGACGCGCGGCCGCAGCAGGCAACGCGGCAAACATCACTGCGCTGCCGGACGCGGCCGCTGCGACCAGCACCGCAACCGATGACTGGCGTGCGAGCGACCCTGGTTGTGCCGACGATGCACAGGCCAGCCCGCCGACGATCGCAGACCTGCTCGCAGCGGCACTGCCCGCCAACATTGCTGCCGCTGCTGCGCTGCTGGACATCGTGACCAGTGTGAGCGGTGTGACCATCTG
>JAYUYF010000590.1:0-8055 GCA_043752605.1 Roseiflexaceae bacterium | reverse complement strand
CGGGTAACGCGCGCGCCAGATCATCGAAGCCCTTGACCGGCAGCAGCCGCCCGGCGCTCACCAGCAGTTGCTGGCCCGCCGTGCCGTGGCGCGCGTCGATCGCTGCACGGCTGGTGGCGCGGAAGGCGGGCAGCTGATCGATGAAGCAGTCATCGCGGATATTCCGCGGCACAGTTACGATCTTAGCCGGGTCACAGCCGTACTCGATCGCCATCGCGCGTGCGCCGGGAGACACCGCGCGTACCGCTGCGGCACGGCGGAACCCGATCCGCAGTAGCAAACGCACGCTGCGGTAACGGGCAAAACCGTAGCCGATCGCGTCATCGGCGATCAGGTCACCACCGCGGATCGTGGGAATATACGGTGGCCCACCCGCCAGCGCGGCCAATGCACCGAGCGGGTACATCGACTCGACGTGGACAATATCGACCGCAGGGTGCGCGCGCAGGTAGGCGCGGTAGGCCGCCAGCGTGGTGAGGAACTGATCATAATGGAATATTGGCCCCGCGAGCCGGTTCTGCGCGCGCGCCAGGCGCGTGTTGCTCACGGCTGCGCGCACTACCGGCACATCGCCTGCGGTGATCCGCAGCCGCTGGCTGCCGCGTGCCTGCTGGTCGGGCACAAGCACACGCGGGGTGTAGCCGTACGCACGCATCCGGTCGAGAAACTCTTCGTGGACGCGGTTGCCAAAGATACTAGGCTCATACGCGGTTGTGAAGTAGAGCAGATTCATACGCGGCGCGCCGCTCAGCTCCCTGGTCGTAGGCGAAAGACGACGACCGGGTTGGTGCGCTCGTTGCGCCGCTCGAACCGCTGCACGATATCGGCTACGGTACTGAAGGGGCGCAGCGGCACAAATGCACGCGGGTCGTCGAGGTCAAGCGGGAGGTTTGCTCCCAGATAGTTCGCCATTATTGTACCATAGATCGCGACACGCTCTCGGATACCGGGGGTGCGGTGCGCGGGAAACGGCCCAAATGCCTGGCTGTAGAGCATGACGTGGCGTGCCATCGTCTCCTCACGATCGACCAGATACTGCACGCCGCGTTCGCGCAGATAGGGTAATAGTGTGCGCGCCTGCAGCTGCGGCAAAATCTCGTGGTTCAGCTTGCCATCGATATTCAACACGGTGTGCCCGCTGTAATACTGATAGATACCACTATTTTTTGCGCCGATCAGCGCATCGGCGGGCAGATTGTCGCGGATCCAGATCGCAGCCTGGTAACTGGTCGGCTGCGTCAGCTCAGGGTGGCTTTGCATCGTGCGGTAAAACGCAAACGCCTCGATGCTATTAAGGGCGATCACCAGATTGAGCAACACGAGGTACGATGCGCGCGCGGGCAGGCGCGTGTTTTGCTGCACCAGCTTCGCAATACAACACGCGACGATCACAATCAGCACGCACGAGAACCCGACAAAATAGCGCTCGCGGATCTGCTGGAGCAGGTAGCCGTAATACAGCGGCGGCAGCGGCAAAAAGAGCGCCAGTGGCAACAATGAGCCGATCTGTGCGCGCAACAACCAGCTCGCGCCCGCCACCGCCGCCAGCAGCACCACGGCCTTGGTCGGCAGACCGGGCAGCCAGTCGAGCCAGATCGCGTGTTGCTGGTAGACCGCGCTCAGCCCGTTTGTCAGCGCAAAACTGCCACGATAGCTCTGCATAAACAGCAGCGCTGCGCCGCTGCTGGGGCCGAGATCGCCGGTGATGCTGCGGTTGAAGAGAAAATACGGCACGAGCAGCACAAGCGTTGTCGCGAGGTACGTGACCAGCGGCAGAAGGCGGCGTGGCCAGGTCACTGGGTGACCGGGTGACCAGCTGACCGGGTGACCGACAGCGCGGATGGTCATGGTGGCGGCGATTGCTGCAAACGCCAGCGATGCGTCGAGACGCGCCAGCACGGCGAGCGCCGTCACTACGCCGAGCAGTAGCGCGCTACGCAGGCGCGTCAGGTCGAGTATCACGCTCAATGCAAAGAGTGTCAGCAGCAGCAGCAAGGCAAAGCTGGTCTCCATCCCATTGACCGTGAGCCGTACCAGCGCCGGGTTGAGCGCGGCGAGTGCCACCGCCACCGCACCTGCCAGCGGCCCGCCAAGTTGCGTTGCTAGCAGCCAGAGCGGTAGCAGCGCCAGCGTGCCCAGCAGCGCACAGATCACCAGATTGGCGGTGAAGCCACCATCAAGCGCCTGCGGCGCGACCAGATACGGCAGCGCGCCCAGGGTGAGCGGGTACAATGGCTGGAACCCGGTGGTGGGGTTGATCCCATCTGCCGTCACGCCCAGCCCCTGCGCAACGTTACGCGCGATCGCGGTGACCATCCAGGCGTCGTCTTCCAGCAACACCAGATGTGCCTGGAGCGGCAGTAGTGCAAACCCCACGCGCAGTAGCAGCCCCAGCGCGGCGGCGGCGATCGCGACGATCCGGCACATGCGGGCGGTATCAAATGATTTTTTCATGCAATCCTATTATCCACGATTTGCGCGCACCTTCACGGCGCGGGGTACCATTCGGCCTGCAATGGCGGGAGATCGCGGCGGCGGTACAGGCGTGGCCAGCGGCCCTCGGGCCCGCGCACGATGATCCGTTCATACTGCGTGGTGAACGCGGGTAATGGCTCGAAGGCCCCCGCCGAATTGGCCGGAATGTACGCCGGGCGTCGTCCAAGGACATACGTGGTGTCGGTCTTCTCGCTGCCCGCTACACCCTGGCCCATCGTCGGCACACTGGTGTGTGCGATATGCAGATCGTTCAAGCCAAGGATATCGATCGTCGTGCGGCCGCTGTAAAATGGCAATGCACCCGCGATGCCAGTGGCCACCAGCGTATCGGGCGCGGTCGCATCGCGCAGCCAGAGCCCGATGTCGCGGTTTTTCTCGACGACACTCTGCTCGCTCCAGACCGGGCCAAAGCCGCGCAGAATCTGGCTGGCAGCGTGTTGCGGTAGTTGTTGCCCCAGCGCCAGCACCAGCGAAACGGCGGTAAGCCCACGCCCCGCTACCTGCCAGATTCTGCGCAGATCCACCAGCGCCGCCACCGCCAGCCCGCCGAGTAGCGCCAGTAGTGGCAGCAACGGCACAAAGAAGCGGTAGCTCGGGAAGTGATCGCCGCCGACCGCCACGATGTATGCGCCGTAGACCACCACCACCAGCGCGGGCAGCCGTGCGGCGCGCTGCAACGCCAGCGCGACGAGTGCCAGCACCATGAGCAGCACGTGATCCGTTGCGAAGCTGCGCAGATACGCGACCCCGCGCGCGACCTGTGCGCCCGTCGCACCGACTTTGGCATAAAACGTGTTTGGCAACGGGTAGCCGTAATAGCTATAGCGCCAGAGAAAATAGGGCGCAAAGATCAGCAGGAATGCCAGACTGAAGCGCCACACCGGCCCGCGCCAACCGTTGGTAGCCAGCAGCCACAGCCCACAGATCGCAGCGACCAGCGCGCCTTCGGGGCGGGTGAGCGCAGCGGCACCGCAGATCAGGCCGGCGGAGACGTGGCGAAACTCCCTGACCTCACCCCCCAACCCGCTCTCCGACACGGAGAGCGGGAGCAACCCTGCCCCCTCTCCGTGTCGGAGAGCGGGAGCCGCGGCGGGTTGGCGCGCTGCACTCGCCCGTGTGAGCACGAGGATCGTCGCGGTCATCAGCAGGGTAAACAGTGCGGTCTCCATACCGCTGCCGCGCGCCGACCAGAGCACGTAGGCGCTGGTGCTGGACAGCAATGTGGCGGCGACCATGGCGGCGATATCGCCAGCGATCTGGCGCGTGGCGGCGAAGAGGAGCGCCACCGTAGCGAGCGCGATCGCCAGCGTCAGCGCCTGCGCCGCGCGCGTCGGGTCTGGTGTGATCGCCTGGATCGGGACGAACAACGCGGTCCAGAGAAAATTGGTGTAGCCCTCGACGCGTTCATCCGGGTTGAAGACCCAGCCATCGCCGCGTAGCGCGTTGGCGGCATAACGAAACGAGATGTAGGCGTCGTCGATGATCCAGGCGCCGAGCCGCTGTGGTGCCACCACCAGCGTGCCCAGCACTGCCAGCAGCGCTACACGCCACCAACCCGTTGCGCAAACCACGGCGAGCGCGCCGCCGAGCAGCCAGGCACCCGCCAACAACCCGCGGCTCAGCGCCTGGGGCGGATACCAGCGGCCCTGCACCACGATAACGCCAAAGATCAGCAGCGCGGGGAGCAGTACGCGTGCCGCGCGTTCGCCGCGCCAGCGCGTGAGCGGCACCAGCAGCGCGATCCCCACACCGAGCAGCAGACTGGTGGCGGGCGCAAACGCGGCGACGGTACCGGCCGGGGCGATGCGGATTTGCTCGACCGCCACACCCATCGCATAGCCAAACGCCGCATTTGGCACGCTATCGCCGCGCAGTTCCACCAGCACATCGGGGGCATACGCCAGCGGTGGTGGCGGCACCAGTAGCTGGTACGTACGCCAGCCGGGTTGGCGCGCCAGTGGTGCGAGATCGACGATGGGCGCACCGTTGATCCACAGATCGAGCTGACGGGTAGCAGCATCTCCGGCGCGGCAACCACACAGGCTGAGCGATAGCACAGGTGGTGTATCGATCTGTGCCGCGTGGCGCAGCACCAGGCGGCCCTCGCCGCTGGTCCAGCGGAAGCCACGTGTGCCATCGTGCTCGGGTTCGTTGAAGCCGTAAAGATTGCGCACCTGCGCCGTCTCGCCCTCGGCAATAAAGGTGCCCAGATCCGCGAACAACACAGTGATTGGCGCGCGCGCGGCGGGCAGCATGACGAGGCTCACTGCGGCCAGCAGACCGATCAGCAGCGCCAGCAGCACGGTAGCAGGCCAGCGGCTCACGGCCTGCCCGCGCCGCGCGCACGCGCATAGGTCTCGAGCACGCGGGTGAGCAGATGATCTTCGGCGAAGCGATCGGCAAGTGTACGGCGGCCAGCAGCCGCGAGCCGGGTGCGCAGGTGTGCATCGCTCAGCACGCGCGCCACTGCATAGGCGAGCGCCTGCGGGTTCTCCGGTGCTACCAGCAGACCATCCTCGTTGTCGGTCACGATCTCATCGATCACCGGAATATTGGTGGTGACGAGCGGCACACCCGCCTGCATCGCCTCGAGCAGCGGCAGGCCAAAGCCCTCGTAGCGCGACGGGATCACCCAGCAGGCGGCCGCGCGCATCAGCGCCAGCTTCTGTGCTTCCGTCACGCGCCCGGCGAAGCGCAGGTTGCCCGCCACGTCCAGTTCGGCCGCCCGCGCGACGAGTTGTGCCTGGCGCTCGGGGTTGTGCGAGACAATCACGCAGACCGCAGCCGGATGGCGCGCCAGGATCACCGGCAGCGCTTCAATCAGCAGATCTGCCCCCTTGCGCACGGTAAGCTGGCCGATGAACAGTATCAGCGGGCCGTCGATCCCGTTTTTCACCGAATCATCCGGCACAAGTGTGGGCGGCGGCGTGATCCAGAGCGGGATGACATCGATTGTCTCCGGCGGTACGCCCATGCGTTGCAAAATCTCCTGCTCGTGGTACGAGGACGCGACGAAGCGATCGACGCCGCGCAATGGGGCGTGCAGCAAATAATTGGTAAGCTGGCGGCGCGGTTTTGGCTCGCGTGCAAACTGGCGCAGCAGGCCAGGCAGATCGTACGCCAGCCGGTCGTAGTGCGGCGCGCTGGCATATGGCCGCTCGCGATCATCCACCAGATAGGCATCGTGAAACGGACCTACCGGGCTGTGGATGACCGGGATGTGCCGCTGCCGCGCCCAGCGCACGAGATTGGCCACAAACACATTGCGCAGGTGGAAGAGGTGAATAATATCGGGTGGTGGCAGGTCGCGCAGCGCCTCGGCCACGCGCGCTGAAGGCCAGATCGCGGGCCGCGCGCGGCGCACATCGATGCCATCGACAACGCTGCGGGCGCTGGCCATCGCCGGGTTGCCCGGATCGAGGTAGCCGAGCGCGCTGACGCGGTGGCCACGGGCGGCGAGCGCGCGTGCTAGCACCGGCTCGGGCCAGTTTGGCGCAAAATCGGCCGTGACGCCGCCGATACCCGCCACCAGCACGTGCAGTAGCGTCACGCCAGCGCCCGTTCGTAACTACGCCAGACGCGCTGCATGACCGCCTCCCAAGTGAACATACTCGTGACCCACGCGCGCCCGTTGCTGCCCATCTGCGCGCGCAACGCCGCATCCTCGGCGAGCGTCACGATCGCATTCGCAAGTGCTGATGCATCGGCGGGCGGCACCAGCAGCCCGGTTTCACCGTCCCGCACCACCTCGGGCAGGCCGCCGGTGCGCGCCGCGATCACCGGGCGCGCGCAGCCCATCGCCTCGCAGGCCGCGATGCCAAACGTCTCGTGATCGGTGCTGGGCAGCACAAACGCATCGCTTATCGCGTGGAACGCCGGCAATTCGGCGTTTGGCTGCGGGCCGACGAAGCGTACCAGATCGCTGATACCTAGCCGGGCGGCGCGCGCTTCGAGCTTGCTCCGGTGCGGCCCATCTCCCGCCAGCAGCAGTGTAGGTGCCACCCGCAGCCGCGGCGCGGTCAGCGCGAGCGCATCGAGCAGGTAATCGAGCCCTTTGAACGTGACCAGCCGCCCGACGTACAACAGCACGAAACTGCCGGGCGCGGCGTAGCGCGCGCGCAGGGTGGTATCGGGCGTGCGCGGTTGGAAGGTGGTGGCATCAAAGCCGTTGTACGAGACATCAAGCGGCCACATGTAGCGCCGCGCGACCATCTGCGCGTTGTAGGTACTGCACGAGAACGCGGCATCGACCGTCTTGCGAAACAGCGCATCACCCGGCCAGAAATCGGTGCCCTGCGCGTTGTAAACCACACGCGCGCCCGACCACTGGCGCGCGTGCGCCGACCAGGGCAGATCGTAGGGCTTCGAGATCTGAATGAGATCGAATTTGCCGTTGGCGAGCGCGGGCAGCGCGCGCGCGGCGAACGAGGCGCGTTCGAGCAGCTTGAGCAAATTGAGCGAGGCGCGCAGCGGACGCGCGCGACCCCAGGTCTCACGCGCAATATACGGGAACTGGCGGATCGCCACACCCGGCGCAGCGCGCAGCTGCGCACCCGTGCCGCCAAAGATCGTGGGGCTGTGGCCAGTGGCGGCGGCATAGCGCGCAGCCTCCCAGACAAAGCTCTCGACACCGCCGTGCTTGGTCGTGGTGGTCAAGTTGTAATAGGCAATCCGCACAGTTTGCCATGATACGTGAGGTGCGCCAGAATGCAAATCGCGGCGCGGCGCGGCGGGCGCGATGATCACTCCTCGATCATATCCTCGTCTTCGCGAGTATCCCACACGAGGTCTTCATAGATCGCAGCGATTGGCAGTGAAACACCGAGCGACGAAAGAGTGATTATGGCTGTGCGATCGGTGTATTCGGTCATGGTTCACATCGTCGTCGATTGACGAACAAAGTGCTCGATCCGAACCGTATCCTGGGCGATTAAGAGATATTCCGCGAGTTCGGGAATGCGACGATATGCTTGAAATTTTTTGCCGCGATCATAGTCTTCGGTGGACGGCGATACTACTTCGCAAATCAGCCGAGGATTGCGCGCCGTATCTGCATCCGTAGCATCGCGCACAATTGCGCCACGGATAACCGTTACATCTGCATAGAGATACTGTTGACGTTGCGGTATCTTGAGGCGTAGGTCGTTGGCGTACACGCGGCAAGTGCCACCGCGCACAAGCGGTCGTAGCGCTGCGATGACATTTGCACACACAAGATTATGCAGAAAGCTTGCACCTGCCTGTCGATAAACTCGACCGTTCAGGTACTCGTGCTTTTCCTGCTGCCCACGTTCGAACGCCAGAAAATCGGTGATCGAGAGCAATAGTTCTGGTTGTGCAGACATCGATGCTCCTAGTACTCGGCTGCTGAGAACATCGATTTTGGTTGTGCGATCATTGTGCGCCTCCCTGCGGTTCACGGTCATGATATGTCGTGCGCGCCCACCGCCCCGCCGCCTCGCCTAGAGCAAATCCCCGATTGGTTGCGCCCGGCTGACCTCACCCCCCGGCCCCCGCTCCCATCTGGAGAGGGGGAGCGCAATTGTCGACGGGTTCAAC
>JAYUYF010000589.1:0-8061 GCA_043752605.1 Roseiflexaceae bacterium | reverse complement strand
CACAGGTGCTCGTCAACTATCAACGGAATGCTGCCGCTGCCGAGACGGTTGTCGCCCAGATTGTCGCGGCTGGTGGTATCGCACAGGCCTTTGCCGCCGATGTCACCGATCCTGATGCAGTTGCCCGGCTGGTTGCTGCCTGCCAGGGATACTGGGGCCGCGTCGATATTCTGATCAATAATGCCGGGATCACCGCCGATGCACCCTTTGTGCGGATGCGCGACGCGCAATGGCGCAGTGTGATCGATACCAATCTCACCGCCGTATTTGGTTGCTGCCAGGCGGTGCTACCCGTGATGCGTGCGCAGGGCTATGGCCGGATCGTGAGCGTCGGGTCGCTCGCGGGGGTGGCGGGCAATGTGGGCCAGGTCAATTATGCGGCGGCCAAAGCCGGGTTGATCGGGCTCTCACGCGCGCTTGCGCGCGAGGTGGCGCGCGACGGGATGACGGTCAATGTTGTCGCACCCGGCTACATCGAGACCGAGATGACCGATTCGCTGCCAGCCGCCCACCGCCAGTGGGCGCTTGATACGATCGCGATGCAGCGCTTTGGCCGCGCCGAGGAGGTGGCCGATGCGGTGGCATTCTTTGCCGCGCCCGCCGCGAGCTATGTGACCGGCCAGGTGCTGATCGTCGATGGTGGGTGGGTGATGCCGTAGGGGCAAAGCAATGTACAACCGTTGCAACGGTTGTACATTGCTTTGCCCCTGCGGCTGTTCACGCAACGGTTGTACACTGCTTTGCCCCTGCGGCACGATTATTTTACGCGCTCGATGTACGATCCCGTGCGCGTATCGATCTTGAGCCGATCGCCCTGTGTGACAAACGCCGGTACGCTGATCGTCGCGCCAGTCTCGAGCGTCACCTGCTTGTTGACGTTGGTCGCGGTGTCGCCGCGCAGCGCGATGCTGGCCTCGGTCACTTCGAGCTCGACAAACAGCGGCACTTCGACACCCAGTATCTGGTTATCATCGTAAAACAGTACGTCGGCCATGTCGTTTTCCTTGAGAAAGCGCGCCCCGTCGCCGATCGTATCTTCGCTGATCTCCATCTGGTCGTAGGTCTCGGTATCCATGAAATGGTACGAGTCACCTTCGCGGTAGAGAAATTGCATGGTGCGCTTGTCGACGCGCACAATCTCGATATCGGCACCGGCGCGCACGCGATCCTCGATCGTTTTGCCCGTCGCTACATTCTTGAGCTTGAGCATCACCATCGCGCGCCAGTTGCCGGGGGCGTGGTGGTGGAATTCGGTCACACGGTGCAACGTGCCGTTGTAGCGGATGATAATGCCGGTGCGCAGATCGGATGTCGTCGCCATATCGTACTCCACAAAATTGCCGCTCGTCTGAGCGGCACGCATACACGTTTCTCTGCTGCCTGTATTATAGCCGCCGCGTCGCCATGCGCAAGTAGGGCCGTCGTGGGGACGCAGCATGCTGTGTCCCTACGACGGCCCTACTGCTACGTCCCGCCCATGCTATACTCACCCGGTGTGATCGCGCCTTGCCGAGGGATGATCGATGGATTCTGTGCTGACCCGTATCATCACCGCCGATGACCCCGCGCAGCGCGATCGGTCGCTCGATGCATTTTGCCGTGCTGCCTCGCTCGCGCAGTTGCTCGCTGAGTGTGCCGCACTGGAGACGTTACGCCGTACCAGCGAAAACCTCTACCATCGCGTGCGCGCACTGTTCTTTCTCTACGCGATCCATCGTTTCCACCTGCCGCAAAAAGCGGGTGTGCGCGCGCTTGGTCATGTGCCCTACGAGGGCTACGTCCATCTGCTCGGGCGGCGCTTCGAAGAGGCGATTCGTACGTTTATGGCGGTGCGCGATGCAGCACCCACGGATGCGATCTGTAGTGCGCTGGCGACTGCCTACCAGCGGCTCGCATTCCAGACGCTGGCCGATCAGGTGCGGCGCAGCGTGCGCGCGGTGCGCGGTAATCAATGGATGTTTCGCGTCGGTCATCCGGCCGACCAACCGCTGCGGGTGCGCGCCGAACTGATGCAGCGCGATACGCCGCGCGTCCTGTGCGAGGCCACGCCGGTGCGGATGGATCTGAGCCACAGCGGCTGGAGCGATATCTTTTTTCTCGGTATGGATTATCCGGCTGGCGCGCGCGTGCTGAATATTTCGGTCGATCTGGGTGTGCGCGGCCGCGATACCAGCACCCGGCCACCGGTCGAAGCCTATTTTCGGGTGATCGATGAACCGGTGCTGCGCCTCACGAGCGTCGATCTTGGCGTGACGGCCGATATCAGCGATCTGGCCGAAGTCTACGATTTTGCGCGCGATTACCTCGGTCTGCTCAAGGCCGCTGTGATCGCCGCCGGGCTGGTGCCGCCCGGGCTCGAAGGCTCGGGCAGCAGTCTGCCCGATCTGCTGGCGCGGCTCACCGCTCCGGGCCGCGGTATCGAGCTGGTCAGTGCGGTCAACGACATTCCCAAAGGCTCACGGCTGGCGGTCAGCACCAACCTGCTCGCCGCGCTGATCGCGGTCTGCATGCGCGCCACGGGTCAGGCCCACGATCTGCGTGGCATGCTGCGCGAGGACGAGCGGCGGACGGTGGCGGCACGCGCGATCCTGGGCGAATGGATCGCGGGCAGTGGCGGTGGCTGGCAAGATTCGGGTGGCGTCTGGCCCGGTATCAAGCTGATCTGCGGCGAAGAATCCCGCGATGGCGACCCCGAGTATGGTGTATCGCGCGGGCGGCTGCTGCCCACTCACCAGATCCTTGGCGATGACCAGGTCAGCCAGGCCACGCGCCAGCGGTTGCAGGCGAGTCTGGTGCTGGTGCATGGTGGCATGGCGCAGAATGTTGGCCCATTGCTCGAGATGGTGACCGAGAAATATCTGCTACGCTCCGAGGCCGAGTGGCACGCGCGTGGTGCGGCGGGTGAGGTACTCGATACGATCCTGGCTGCGCTCAAGCAGGGTGATATCCGCGCGGTAGGTGCGGCCACGACCCACAATTTTTTTGGCCCGCTCCAGACCATCATTCCGTGGGCCAGCAATTATTACACCGAGCATCTGGTCGACGCGATGCGCGCGCGCTTTGGTGCGGATTTCTGGGGCTTCTGGATGCTGGGTGGCATGAGTGGCGGCGGCATGGGCTTTATCGTTGATCCCGCGCAACACGCTGCCGCACAGGACGCGTTGCACGAGACGATGCGCGCCGCACGCCAGCGGCTGGATCGCGCGCTACCATTCGCGATGGATCCGGTGGTTTACAATTTTGCGATCAACGAGCGTGGTAGCTATGCGACGCTGCTCGAAGCTGCCGATGCGCTGATGCCGCCCGGCTACTACGCGCTCACGACTCCCGCGCTGCTGCGCACCGACCCGCGCGCGCTGCCCGCCGCCCGCCGTGATGAACTCGACCGGCTCGCTGCCGCATCGCAGACCCGCCCCGAGCTCGCGGGGATCGTCCAGATCTTGTTTGATCGGTTGTTGCCACGCACGCGCAGCGATGCAGCCAGTGGCCAACGGCTCGAATCGTTGCTCGCGGAGTATGGCTTCGACCGCGTGCAACACGAGCAGATCCGTGCCGATCTGCGCAGCGGCCGGATCGGGCTCCAACACAACCGGCTGCCCGTCAGCGCCGAGATCCGTGATGTCGAACCGGGTGATGTGTTCGATGCGACCGGTGATCTCGGCGCAGCGCTGCGCGCGCTCGGCGCGGCCGCGCTGGCAAATGGTGAGGTTGCGGTCGTCAGTCTCGCAGGCGGCGCGGGGAGCCGCTGGACACAGGGGGCCGGGATCGTCAAGGCGATCAACCCGTTCGCCCGGCTCGGTGGCCGCCACCGCACCTTTGTCGAGGTGCATCTGGCCAAGAGCCGCCGTATCGGTCGTGAAGCGGGCACGCCGCTGCCCCATATCTTTACCACCAGCTACCTGACCCACGCGCCGACTGAGGCCTTTCTAGCGGCCGAGCGCGACACTGCCGGGCGACCGTACGGCTATGCGGGGCCGCTGTATCTTTCGCAGGGCCGCGCCGTCGGTCTGCGTCTGGTGCCGATGACGCGCGATTTGCGTTTCCTATGGGAAGAGACCCCGCAGCAGCAGCTCGATGCACAGGCGCAGAAGATGCGCCAGAGCGCGCACGCCGCGCTGATCGGTTGGGCGGCTGCGGCGGGTGAAGCCAGTGATTACACCGACAATCTGCCGCTCCAGTGCCTCAGTCCGGTCGGCCATTTCTTCGAGGTGCCCAACCTGCTGCGCAATGGCACGCTGGCTGCGCTGCTCGCCGAGCGCCCGCAGCTCAAGTATCTGCTGGTGCATAATATTGATACGCTGGGTGCTGATGCCGATCCAGCGTTGCTCGGGTTACACATCGCGCAGGGCAATGACCTGACGTTCGAGGTGATCACGCGGCGGCTCGATGATCGTGGCGGCGGCCTCGCGCGCGTCGATGGACAGCCACGGCTGCTCGAGGGTCTGGCGATGCCGCGCGAGGCCGACGAGTTTGCGCTCTCGTATTACAACACGCTCACCAGTTGGGTCTCGATCGATCGGTTGCTGGCGTTGTTTGGTCTTGATCGCACTGATCTCGGTGAGCCCGACCGCGTCGCTGCCGCGATCCGCAACATCGCCGCGCGCGTGCCAACCTATCTGACGCTTAAAGATGTCAAGCGCCGCTGGGGCCACGGTCAGGAAGATATCTTCCCGGTCGCGCAGTATGAGAAGCTCTGGGGTGATCTGACTGCGCTCAGCGAAGTGCGCTGTGGCTTTATCGTGGTGCCGCGCGCGCGTGGTCAGCAACTCAAGGATCCTGCGCAACTCGATGGCTGGCTGCGCGATGGCAGCGCTGCATACGTCGAGTCGCGCTGCGATTGGGGTGGCGGGCGGGCGGGTGGGGAGAAACCGTAGGGACGCAGCATGCTGCGTCCGCCCGGCCCCCACCGGCGTCCGTCCGCCCGGCCCCCACGGCGTCCGTCCGCCCGGCCCGCGTCCGTCCGGCTCGCCCACCCCGCCTGTGCTATCCCGCCGTCGACTCGTTCTTGACCGTCACCGGCTTCGCACCGATGCGGCGGTTGAGCACCACCCAGCCCCAGCGGCCCAGCACCACCAGCGGCAGCCAGACCGGTAGCCAGATCGCCAGCGCGATCAGTTGCTCGGCGAGCCCCTGGCCAAAGCCGATCAAACCCGCCAGCGCGCGCTCCGCGACTTCGCCCGGCTGCCAGCCCTGCTCAGCGACAACGATCAGCGTCGGTGGCACGGGCTGGATCTGCACCGCGACCGTAGACATTGCAGCGTTGGCTTTGAGGTACTGCATCTGGCCGCGGATCTGCTCGATCTGGCCCTGAACATCGGTCAGCGCGTTGTTGACGTTGAGCGCGTCTTCGATTCGGGTTGCTTTCTGCAGCAGATCCTGCAGGCGGTCACGCGTCAATTCAAGATTGCGCACCCGCGATTCGAGATCGACGTACTCTGCCGTCACGTCCTGGCCGCTGATATTGCGCGAGATGACCTCCTCAGCGAGGCCGTTTACGCCTTCGAGGGCTGCCTCGAACTGCGCCACCGGCACGCGGAAGGTGATCGCCATCGACATCTCGTCTTCGCTGCCGTAGGTCTCGGTCGTCACAATATAGCCACCAAGACCGACGATCCGTGCGCGCAGTGCGATATCAACAGCGCGCACATCGAGCACCTGGACGGCCATGCTGGCATTCTTGACCACCATCCGGTCAAAGCCACCCGCCTGCGGCTGGGCACTGTTATCGGCTGGACTCGCGGGCGCGCTGCCACCCGTTCCTACGTCGCCATCGACGGCCCGCGCCGCACTGGACGCTGGTGCCGACGTGGCAGCTGCGGACGTGCCGGGCATCTGGTTCATCTCCGGTGCCGGAGCGGCCGATCCTCCGCACGCCGCCAGCACGAGCGCGGCCGCCATCATCACTGCTGTCTTCCATCGATTGTGCATTGCTGACCTCCGTAAAGCATCTGGTTTCTCACCGTGCTCTCATAACGAGTGCGTGATGAGATTCGTTCCCTGGACGCGGCGGTGAACCTGAAAGTGGTATAATACGAACACGTTTACGACTGAGAAGAGCGATGACCAACCAGGCCCTCTACCGCCGCTACCGCTCGCAGACCTTCGACGAACTCGTCGGCCAGGAGCATATTGTGCGCGCGCTGCGCAACGCCGTGATCGAGAATCGCGTCGGGCACGCGTACCTGTTTACCGGGCCGCGTGGCGTGGGCAAGACCACCATGGCGCGCCTGCTGGCCAAGGCGGTCAACTGTCTGGCTGCGGCCGAATTGCGTCCGTGCGGCGTCTGCGAGATGTGTGTGGCGGTGGCCGAGGGGCGGGCGGTCGATGTAATCGAGCTCGACGCAGCCTCACATACCAGCGTCGATGACGCGCGTGAAATCATCGAGCGCGTCCAGTTTCGCCCGTCGATTGCGCGCAAAAAAGTGTATGTGATCGACGAGGTGCATATGCTCTCGACGGCCGCGTTCAATGCATTACTGAAGACGATCGAGGAACCGCCCGACCACGCGCTGTTTATTATGGCCACCACCGAAGTGCATAAGGTACCGGCCACGATCCTCTCACGCTGTCAACGCTTCAACTTTCGTCGCCATACCAGTATGGCGACTGTGGTACATCTGCATACAGTTGCCGAAGCCGAGGGGTTTGCGCTGGCACCGGGCGCAGCCGAGGCGATCGCGCGCGCCGCCACTGGGAGTATGCGCGATGCCCTGAGTGTGATGGATCAGCTGATGTCGTACGGCGAGCGCACAATCGCGCTCGAACGCGTACAAGATCTGCTGGGTGCCACCGCCGCGCAAGAAGTCAGCGCGCTCGCGGTAGCATTGCTCAACACCGACGTCGCGTCAGCCATCCAGGTCATCGCCGATGTCGCCGGCACAGGGGCCGATCTGCGGCAATTTACCCGCGATCTGGTGCAGTATCTGCGTGCGATGCTCTTGATCTGCGCCGGTGCACCTGCCGATCTGATCGAAGGCAGTGATGATGAGCGCGCCCAGATTATCGAGCACGCACAGTACGCTGAGATCGGCACGCTGACGCGCTGGGTGCGGCTCTTCAGCGAGCTCGATCATCAGTTACGCACCAGCAGCTACGGCCAGCTCCCGCTCGAGCTTGCGATCGTCGATGCGATCATGGCACCCGCGGTGCCCCAGGCGTCCGCGCCACGTGCGATGCCGGTAAAGACGCACAATCTTGCGACTCCTGCGGTGCCCGCCACCCCGGTAGCGCCGCAGCATGCCGCGTCGGCTGCGGCGGTCACGTCGGCTGCGGCAGATCTCGTGGCTCCTGCGGTGCCCGCCACCCCGGTAGCGCCGCAGCATGCCGCGTCTCCTGCGGTCACATCGGCTGCGGCAGATCTCGTGGCTCCGGTAAAGACGCACAACCTTGCGTCTCTGGCGGTGCCCGTCACCCCGCCGGCAACGCCAACCCCGATCGCGGCGCCGGTGGCCGATGCTGTCGCGGCAAATGCCGATTTTGCGTCGCTCGAGGCCGTCGAGGCCGTCTGGGATCATATCGTGCGGGATGTCCGCGTCTTCGACAAGACGCTCCAGGCGTTGCTCAAGAGCGGCGTGCGGCCCGTCGATGTCAAGAATCGCGAACTGGTACTCGAAGCACCAAATGAATGGTTGCTCGCGCAGGTACAGAAGCCGCAGGTGCAGCAGATGATCGAGAAAGTGATCGAGCGCCACGTACCGGGCGGCTATCAGGTGCGGTTTATCGTGCAGGCGCAAGAGCGCGAGCACGCCAACCAGCTGCGCGACGAAATCCGGACGCGGCGGCGCGACCCGCTGATCAAGGCGGCGCTCAACATTTTTGATGCCGATATCATCGCTGTCGAACGCGAATAAGGCGCCCCGCTCGCGATCGCGCGCCCCGCTCCCGTTCTGGGTGAGGGTGGCAGACGCATGGATCATAACCGTATCGCCAATAGAATAGGAGACCCCATGAACGCCAAACAACTCCAACAAATGGCCGCCCAGATGCAGAAGCAGATGGCCAAGATCCAGGAAGAGCTCGGCAACACCAGCATTGAGGGTAGCGCCGGCAGCTATGTCACCG
>JAYUYF010000588.1:0-8062 GCA_043752605.1 Roseiflexaceae bacterium | reverse complement strand
CGCCGAACGCGAGGCCGCGAAACGGCGGCGGTGCCCGGGTCGCCCACGCAAATCACCAGTACCGCTCGGCGCACCGTAATTGACTCAGCGTTGTAATAGTAGTCTGGGGCCAGTGCTGTTTACATCGCCAGGTATCGAAGTAATGCGCCCCGTTACAGAGCAACTGCTCGCCATGAAGCTCTGTGCCTGGCGTGACGACGTAGATATTGCTGACGCGCGTCGGTTGCTCATCGAGATTGCTAAAGAGAGTGATCGTGCTGTGGCATGGGAACGAGTCGTACCATATCTGCTTCGTGGGCGCGAGCTAAAAGCACAATTCGCATTCGATGATCCCTGGGAGAGTACGCATGATCACGATTGAACACCTCGCCCGGACGGCGCTGCGGCGCGAGAGTCTGTTGCTGCGCAGTCTTACGCACGGCTTCCTGCGCACCACGACGGATCTGACAACCGTGGCGCGCCCACAGACCGCTGATCCGCTGGTGCTTGGCACCGCCGCCGCGCTGTTTGCGCAGCCCGCGCCTGCGTGGGCGGCGACGATCGGTGCCGTGCCCGAACCCACGCATCTGCTCCAGGCTGCGCTGACCATGCGGCGGCTGCGCTATCTCTGCGAGACCGAGGCTCCCGAACCGCTGCGGCGGCGGCAACTCTACGCACCGCCAGATTTCCTCAGCTTCGCCTGACGATACTCATTCCTGTGGCCGCCTGGCCGCGAAGGCCAGAGCTATCTGCGTGTCGGCAGGGCTTGCATCATGGGGGGACTATTACCATGCAGCGACGTGAAAGGGGCACCTATGGATACGACGCTCACCCTGCCACCGACCACCCGCCGCACCCTCGCTGATCTGGCGCGGGCGGAGAATACCTCAGAGGCCGATATCGTGGTGCGTGCGCTGGCGGCATACTCGCAGCTGCGTGCCGATGCCGCCGATGATGCGCGGTGGGACGCGCTGTCTGCTGACCCGGCATCTGAGCGTTTGCTCGAATCGATGGCGCGCGACGTGCGCGCAGAGATCGCCGCTGGCCGCGTGCTACCCGGCGATCCGGCCACCCGGTGAACTCACAGACAACGGCTGCCTTCTGGACACACTTTGACGCGCTGCCGCCAGCTATCCAGGTGGCGGCGCGTCTCGCCTATGAGCGCTGGCGGCGCGACACAGCGCATCCCGCGTTGCGTTTCAAGCTCGTCTCCACCCGCACATCGGTCTGGTCGGTGCGAATCAACGACAATTATCGCGCTTGGGCTGCGCGACGGTGATACAATTACCTGGTTCTGGATTGGCCCGCATGATGCCTACGATCGGCTTCTCAAACGCATCTAGCAACGCGGTATCTGGAGGCGAAATCCGCCCGGCCGCGAAGATCAGGGCGACCTGCGCGTCATCGCCGTGGCCGCTGCCGCCCGCGCACTCGTCGCCGCACGCGATACGTGGCGCGCCACCGGGCAGGGTCCAGCCGGGGTGCCAGGCATCACTGCCGAAAAGGAGCGCACGCTCACCGGCCTCTACAACCGCCGCCCGGATTGGCTCGCCGCATTGCACCGCGCGCTCGATGCCGCCGTGGCCGCGTGCTACAAATGGCCAGCCGACCTGGGCGATGACGCGATCCTTGCGCGGCTGCTGGCGCTGAACGGCGAGCGGGCGGCAGGCGGGTGAGGGGCTGAGGGCCAGGACACGTACGTCGGCCTATGCGCGTAATCCGCATGTATCCGTGTCCAACAGTCAGGACTCAGGACGGCGGGTACTTCAGATACCGCGAATTTCAACAAGGCTATCGTGTGCAGCGAGTAACGCCATTGCCTCTGCAAGCGTCGCGCTGAGGATGTGCTTGAGCATCGCGTTAGCGGTATTGCCGCAGGTCAACAAGATAACTTTCGGTGGTGCGCCGTAGAGATCCAGTAATCGTGTGAAGTCACCATCTTTTGTCATAACAATCGCCCGTGCCTGCCGCGCTGCCATAAATATTTCGCGATCAGAGGCGTCGCGCAAGCCCAGATCACGCAGACATGCAGCATCAAGACCAAACGTTGCGGTAATCCACGGTGCAATTGCAGGCGAGAGATGGGCATCAGTCCAGATAATTATGCGGCAAGGACGGGGTGGTCAAGTCGGCGCGCAGCATACTGCAGGGCAGCGCGCACATCGTCAAGTTCGAGATCGGGTAATTCCTCGACAACCTGCTCTGCCGTCAGCCCGGCGGCAAGGAGATCGAGCACATCAATGACGCGGATCCGCATCCCACGAATACACGGTCGCCCACCACATTGTGCTGGATTTACGGTAATGCGCTGCAGGATGTTGTTCACAGGTTACCTCGCTGTCCTATCGTTGCACAGTATAGCACAGCCGTTGTGCGCAGTTTGCATGAAACCTGCCCGTTCCCGCTGCCGCCCGCGCTCTCGTCGCCACGCGCGATGCGTGGCTGCTCCCCTCTCCGGTCGGAGAGGGGTTGGGGGTGAGGTCGCTCCCCGTGGGCACCCGGGCTTGCATTGCAGCGTGATTGTATGTACCATGCCGGGTGGGTCACGTGGCATCCTTTCCTGGATGTCTCAGCAAAACCAAAATTGGGTCAAGAACGCGTGTGAGAGGGGAGAGTTGCGCCGATGAAGGTTCTCTACGTTTCAATGGGTGGCCGCCAGTGGAAAGGGGATTCTGAGCTATTCCCGCGCGAGATGGCGTCTCGGGTTCGTGTGGAGATTGACCAGTATGTGATGGATGGCAGTACCCCCGACGACGCATCTCACTTCTACAAAAATCCGGATTATTTTCAGAAAGAACATGGAATCGGTGCTGCCAAAGACTACGATGTGATTGTCTACACCGGGCACGATGGCAGTTCATACGAGGCCGCGCAGGATGTGGCCGCGCTGGTGAAGGCGCACAATGGCGTCCTCGGTGCGAAACCGGCGATGTTTCTGCGTTGCTCGCACTTCTTTGCTGCCGGCTACTACGAAACGTACCGGGAATTACTGGGGTTGGGATCGCTGTCGCACGAACCGGCCAAGCCTGAGGGAACCTACAAGTTCCCGAATTCCGCCGATGTCTGCGTCGAAGGGATTGACACGTCGAACCAGTATGCGCCCGAAGATGTGTGTACAAACACCTACTACCCAAACGGTGGCTATTACGGGCGGAGTCTTGTGGCTCTCGTGCAGGTGGAGAAAACGGAGTTTATCCATCCGATCGTCTGGAAGTACGAGTATAGCAATAATCTGAGCGGCGGGAGCACCGTTCACCCACGCATGTTCACGCATACCTATGATATGTCATCGGGTGGCGGAGATGCGCCGTTTACTCGCGTGGTGTGGGATATCATCGCCCGTGGCCTGATCTGGGTCGCCGGCAAGGACAATGCCGCGTTCCTGCGCTAATCAGGCACGATGTTGCGTTGGTACCGCGGCTGCTGGTGCTGAATAGGGAGCGGGGATGCCCCGCTTCCCCGGTCGCGTCTTACCCCAGCAACGGGCTGACCGTCAGCAGGCTGGCGAACAGCACCAGCGCCATCACTGCGCTGGTGACCAGCGAGCCGAGCAACCTGTAGCGCCGCGCCGGGTTGAGCACAATACCGGCGCGGGGGCGTGCTTCGGCAACCTCCGTTGGGATGATCAGCGCCTCGCTCACGCGGTCACGCAGTGATGAGTGCCGCCGCTGCACCGGCGGGCTGCTCACGGCATCGAGCAACAGCAGCGCCTCGTGGGTCATCGATGTCGGGAGCGGAGTCGCTTCATCGGTATTCAGCTCGCTCATATTGAATGGCCGCAGCGTGATCGCTGGTGCGGCAGCCGATGATTGGTGTGGGCGCGACGCCGACATCGCTGCCAGGGATTGCGGCATCGGCAGCGTCGCGACCTGGGCGCTCTGGAGTGCCGCCACACGCAGCTGCGCGCCGCTGATCCGCTCAGCGAGCGCGTTTCCCGGCGTGCTGCTGCGCAGCGCGCCGGGGGTGATGGTTGGTGTGGCGGTCAGCGTCGCCAGCCGATCCTCGAATCCAGGTTGGTTTAATGCGGTCAGCAAGCGCTGCGCGCGTGTGTTTGCCGGGTTGAGCGCCAGCGCACGGTCCAGCGAGTAACGCCGTTGCGCACCATCGTGCAGCACCTCGGCCAGCGCCAGCCACGCGCCGTCGTCACGTGGGCGCTCACGCACCGCACGGCTCAGTTCGTCGATCTGGTGCGCCATCTGCTGCGGCGTTTTATCGGTGCCCACCATTGTGGTTCGCTCAATCGCATCGGTCATGTCTGCTCCCTGCTGGCAAGCTGCTTGCCGCTTGTTGCTAGCATAGCGTGGCTGGATTACAGAATCGTGACCAGCGCAACGGAACGCGTGTCATGATCGTCATCTGATCAGCGGTCTGTTACGCGCGCATCAGCCGGGTGTACGCTCTGGCCTGCATGCGCGTGCTACAATATTCGTAGAATGCGTGCTGCTCACGATGAGGTATTTCATGTTTACGCGCCTGATCCCGCTGATGTTTATGCTATCGCTGCTCGCTGCGTGCGGCGGTTTTGGCCAACCTGCGCAGGTCGTGCCGCCGCGCACGCAGCAACCTGCTGCGCCCACCCGTACGGCCGCAGCGCTGCCGACCGGTACGGAAGCCGCGCCCACCAGTACGCGCGAAGCGGTGCTGCAGACTACCGCAGCGCTGCCCACCGGTACAGCCGCAGCCGCGCCCACGCGTATTGCCGCGGCAGTGCCCACGCGTATTGCTGCAGCGGAGCTGCGGCCCGTCGAGGAGATTCTGTTCCTGCGCGCAGCGAACCTCGTGGCGCTGGCGGTCGGCACGCGCGCCGAGCGGACGATCGCGACGGGTGTGACGGCGTTTGCCAGCACACCCGATGGTGCGCGGCTGGCCTTGATTCGCGCCGATGACCTGTTTCTCATCGCCCGCGATGGCAGCGGCCTGCGGCAGATTACCAACGATGACACCATCCAGGATGCACCATCGTGGGCTCCCGATGGCCTGACGCTGGCCTATACCGCCACCGCCCCTGCCGCACGCAATGATCAGGTTGTCTGGCCGGGTTGGACGCGGCGTTGCAATGCCAGCGATGTGCTGCTGTACGATCTCACCAGCGCGGCCAGCCAAAAAATTGGCGTGGGCTGCGAGCCAGCGTTTGCGCCCGATGGTCGCCGCGTGGCGTTCGTCAGTGCGCCGACGACCCCCGAAGCCGGGTCGGGTGAAGTTGGGCCGTTTGCGAATAACACGATCACGATCGTCAATCGGCTCGGGCAGAACGGCTGGAGTTTTGCCAAAGCAGATCAAAATCAGACCGGCAGTTCGCAAGGCCGTGTGGTCTATGCACCCGCCTGGTCACCCGATGGCCAACGATTGGCGTATCAGCGCTTTATCGGCAACATGGTCGAAGTCGATATCAATTTGCTCGAAATCGGCGGCTCGTTTGCGGGCAAAGGGCAAGTCTTCGATACCGGCGCGGGCTGGATGCTGGCTCCGCAATTCTCGCCCGATGGCCGCCAGGTGCTGCTGAGCGAACATAATTTTAGCGATGCGCGTGGTTTTGGCGGCTACGACATGTGGTCAACCTGGGTGATCACGCTTGATGGCGCGCGCACGGTCTTCATGCCCGCAGGCGAAGTGACGATGCAGGGCACGATGGTCGCGCCGGTATTGCGCCAGGCACAGCGCGCGGCGTGGTCGCCCGATGGTGCGCTGCTGGCAGTGCAAGTGGCACCCGGCTGGCGCAGCGATCTGCCGACAGACGAGCCGTTTCCGGCTGCCGATGGTGCGCCGGGTGAGTTGCGGCTGTGGAAGCCGGGTGCGCCGCTGGGTGATATCATCGCGCGCGATGTCGATTTTGCCTCACCCGTGGCCTGGCTGCCCGCGTCGCCGCTGATCACGGCCGGCAACGGCTACGTGCTCGCATATCCGCAAGGCTGGCAGCTTGCACCGGCGCAGGAATTTGAGGAGCAGACCGCAACCAGCGCCGATGGCAGCGCTTTTATCAGCGCCGCGCCGGTCGGGCCGCCGCCAGCCGATCTGCGCCAGAGCAGCGTGGTCGCGTTCTTCCCGATGCAGGTAGGTGCGCGTGTGGTCGAAGAAGATCCGATCGCGCTGCCGGATGGCAGCATCTACCGCGCGTTTCGCAGCGATGACCCGGCGCGGCCGATCGCGGGTGCGATGCGCGTGGTGCGCAACGGCGATGGCGTGTTTGCCGCGATCTATGTCACGCAGACGGCGCGCTGGCCGTTTGCGCGCGCGCGCGCGCAGGGGTTGCTGGCGGCCGCAAACCCGCGCGCACCGTGAACCTGCCGCCTGCGTTTGCTGCGGTAGCCGCGCTGCCGACGCTCTGGGATCAGGCCGGGCCGTTGCTGCTGGCACAACGCGCCGCGCTCGCCGCGCGTGATGATGGTGCCGCCGCGCCCGTGCTGCTGGCCGAGGTGCTGGATGCAGCGGCACAGGTGCCGGGCGGCGTGGTACGGATCGCCGATCCACGCGCCGCCGCCGTGATCGCATGGCTGGTCTGCCAGCGCGGCGCGCCGGGGCTGATCGGCCCGGCTGTCGGCGTGCAGGGTGTGCTGGCGCTCGGTGCGCAGCTCATCGCGTACGCCGGGTTGGCGCTGCCGCTGGTGTCACCCGCGGCTGCAAGTGATGCGCGTGTGATCGAGCGCTTGATCGCCGCTGCGGCACCCGCCAGCGGGATGCTGCTGATCGCGATCGACCCGCCGGGCGCGCGCTGGCCTGCCCCGCTGTTGCTCCCCACACGTCTGCCGCCGACAGCTGTGCTGGTGCTGCGCGATGACCCGCAACAACCACTGCCGCTGACGCTGCCACAACGGCTGCTCGGCACGCCCGCTGCTGCCACAGCACCCGCGAGTGATCTGCACGCGCTCCTGGCGATCTGCGGCCCGCTACCGGTGGTGGTGGCCGCGTTGCTGCTCGATGCCGCTGAATCGAGCCTGCGCGCCGCAGCGCAGCCGCGATCGGGGCTGTGGCTGATCGATGACACCCTCGGTATGCGCGCCACACCCGCGTACCCTGATACTGCGCTGCGGGTGTATGCAGGGCGATTTGCCGCGCGCATTCTGGCGCTGTGTGCCAATGCCCCCGAACGCAGCGGCTGGCCGTCCGCGGCGTTGCTCGCGGCGTTGCTGCCGCAGTTGCTGGCGCTCGGGCAGATTGCGCATCCGGTCGTGCCGTACACCCGTAGCTGGATCGCCGCGCAGGAGCGCCGTAGCGGCGGTCTGGCGCAGGTGGCCACCGACGCGCGCTGGGCGCTGACAAGCGCCGCACCGCACCCGCAGTCGAATCTTGCGCCGACCATGCGCGCCGCGCTGATCGCAGCCACACTCGCATCACTGGCGCGCACACTGCCGGCGCGTTTGCCCGGTGTGGCGCTGCGCGATGCGGTGGCGCGCGGGGTACCGCGCGAGCAGGCGCTGCGCCAGGTACGCCAGATTGTCGATGATCTGCCAGCCGGCCTCGCCCGCGCCGCGTGTCTGCGTCAGCTCGGCGAGGCATCTCACGCGCTGGGTGCCCGCACACAATCGCTGCGTATGCTCTCGGAGGCGCTTGATCTCGAGGCACCCGGCCTGCCACGCAGCTGGCACGAAGAGCGCGAGGAGACGCTGGTCGCGCTGGCGCGCGCGGCACTGCAGCGTGGTGACCCCGATGTGGCGCTCGGCATCACGGCCAGCATCGCCAACATCGCACGGCGCGGGTTGATCGAGACCGAGGTCGTGCGTCGCTTGATCGGTGATGGCCGCTTGCGGCGCGCCGAAGAGGTGGCGGTGGCGATCGGCCACGCCGCCACCCACGACTGGGCCATGGCCGAGGTAGCCTGGGCGCACGAGCGCACCGACGACCCGCAGCGCGCGGCGCTGGTGCAAACCACAATTGGCGCGCGCTCGGCACAGGCATGGCTTGCGGGTGAGCGTGCCGCCGCTGCTGCCCGGCGTGGTGCCCCGGATGCGTGCGCGGCGCTGCTGGCGATCCCGTCTGTCGCGCTGCGTGATCGGGCGCTCGCACGTGTGCTCGCCGCCTATCCGGCCACGCAGATCGCGGCACTCCTCGCTGCGGCCGCGCAGATCGCAGACCCCGAGCAGCGCGC
>JAYUYF010000587.1:0-3272 GCA_043752605.1 Roseiflexaceae bacterium | reverse complement strand
CTACCGGCCGCGCTACTGGCGGGCGTACCCGTGATCGAGAGCATCCGCGTCTGGTCGCGCGTGGCGCTCTTCACGCTGATCGCGGTCGGGATTCTGGCGGCCTGGGCGTTTGATCACTGGGAACAAACGGGGCGCGCGGCGCGCAGTGCGCTTGCGGCGCTCGCCGTGCTGGTGGCGATCGGTGGCGGCACTACGCTGCCCACGCTCAGCAGGAGCGGCCCACGCCCGGTCGATACCTGGCTGGCGCAGCAGCCAGGGGCGGGAGCGGTCGCCAGCACGCCCGATGTGTTTGCCGGGTACAATGCGTATTATGCACGCTGGCACGGGCGTCCGATCGCGATCGGCTACGGGTCGTTCATCCCGCGTGGTGCACAGGCTGAGATCGATGCGATCGCACAGTTTCCCGCGCCCAATGCGATCGCAGCAATGCGCCGCCTGGGTGTGCGATTTGTGGTGGTACCGCGCAGCGCCCCCGAACCGCACGGCCCGGCGATTGTGCGCGTGTACCGCGACGAGACCGTGGACGTATATGCAGTATCAAACGCGGGCGAAAATCCGTAGGGCCGCGCATTCCCTGCGGCCCCGGGGTGGGGAACGGTGGATCGACACGCCGTGACCGCCCGTGCGGGTCAGGTGGGGTGGATCGACCGCCGTGGCCGCCCGTGCGGATCGGTGGGGCGGTGGGGCCGGGTGGGGCCGGGTGGGGTGGCGGGGCGGTGGGGCCGGGTGGGGTGGACGGACGCAGCATGCTGCGTCCCTACGGTGATCTATGATTGTGTCGTTGCTGCAAATCTCACTCGCCACGTTGCTACTCTGGGCGCTGGTCGGCTGGGGGCTGGTGCGGCTGGCGCTACCCGCCGCACTGGCCTATTACCGTGCGCTGCTGGTGCTGCCGGTCGGCTATGTCGTGTGTGGCTACATCGGCTACCTGGGCGTCAGCAGCGTACTCAATCTGCGCCAGTCGCTCGTGCTGGTGGTGCTGCTCGGCATCGCGCTCGGCGTGCTGGCGTGGCGGCGCGGTGGGCGGCCACGGCCGCTGGCGGCGCTGGCGGCGCACTGGCCGGTGGCGTGTATCGCCGGGTTTGCCACACTGAGCGGGGTATTGCCGCTGCTGAGCTACGGGCACCTGGCGGTGATCGGGCGCGGCTGGGATACCGAGAGTTACCTGCCGATGGTGCAACACCTGCTCGACTATCCGATCCGCAATATTCCGCTGGCACCAGCCGCGCCACTGCGCGACCTGGTCGCCAGCCCACCCGGGATCGGGCTGACGCTCACGTTCACGATCCAGCAGGGCTACACGATGCTGCTGAGTGGCCAGAGCGCGCTTGGCACGTTTGCCCCGTTGCTGGCGCTGCTGCGTGGGTTGGGATTTCTGACGCTGTTTGTCTTTTTGCGCGCCACGATGGGCCTCGGGCGGGCGGCGGCGCTCTGGGCCACCAGCTGTGCGGCGGCGGGCGCGCTCTGGCTCTGGATCGGCTACTTCAACTTTGGCATGCAGCTGGCGGCCTGGCCGCTGATCCCGCTCGGTCTTGTGCTGGGAATCGCGGTCGTCGATGACCTCGCGTTGCGGCGCTGGGCGGCGTGGCCAGCGCTGCTGCTCGGGGCACTGGCGATCGCGGCGCTGCCGGTGGCATATTATCCCGCGCTCACGGTCTTTGCGCCAATGGCGGTGGGCATCGGCGCGGCGCGGATGGTAGAGGCGTGGTTTACCATAAAGCCACAAAGCGCACAAAGGGTTTCGTTACCTGCACGATTTCGCTCCCCTCCCCCACCTGTGGCGGGCGGGGCTGGGGGTGGGGGGAGCCAGGGTGTCGCGAACGGGGTGACATCCCCCCCGCCGCAACACATTGCTGCGCTGCTGGCTGCTGCTGCGCTGCTGGCGGGGTGTAGCGCGCTGTTGGCCGCGCCGACGATCGCGGACTGGTATGCCGGATTTAGCTTTCGTTATTCAATTACTGCCAGCAAGATCGGGCCAGACCGCTTTATTCCACCGGGTGAGGCACTCGGTACTGTCGCGTTTCGCCTCGCCGGTGGTGGCGAGCAGCCGCCCGCACTCCTGAGCGATGTCGCGTTGTTGCTGCTCGCTGGCTTCAGCGTGCTGGCGCTGGTGCTGGGCGAGCGCGAGCGGCCGGTTCATGTGCGCTTGCGCTGGCTGCTGGCGCTGGCTCCGCTGGGCGGCTACCTGTATTGGCTCCAGGCCGGGCGACCGTACGAATATGCCTACATGAAGAGCTGGGCCTACATTGCTCCGCTGGGCGTGGGCGTCGCGCTGCTCGGCTGGCAGGCGTTCGTCGCGCGGTTGCACGGTGCTGCACGCGCGATGGTCGCCCTGCTGCCGGTGTTGCCGCTGGTTGCGCTGCTCTGGTCGCACGCGCTGGTGGTGGCTGAGCATAGTGGTGAACAGGGCCACTTCGGGCGCGAATTGCTGGCATTTGAACCCGTGGCCGCCACAATCCCGGCGGGTAGCACCGTATTCGTCAGTGGTGCCGAAGCGCTCACCGGGCCCACTGGCGGGCAGGTGACGTCGTTCCTGTACGGTAAGACGATCCTTGGCCGAATCAAGACTGGCTTTACGCGTTGGACGCGCTGGCCCCTGGGCGTTTCGCCTGCATACGCGGTGCTGACGGCCAACGAGCCGGCCTGGCCGCTTGATCTGGCGGCGACAGAACTGTGGCGCAACGCCGAGCTGGTACTGTACCAGTTTCCGGCAGCCACACAGATCGTCCCCGGCCGTGCGGCCTGGCACCGCGCCGAGCGCCCGCTCGACGAGCAGGCTCCCGGCAGCCTGGCGGTCTGGCGGCAGGCGGGTGCGCCACAAACGGCGGATGCCAGCCAGCCGCTGCAAATCCCGCTCGATACGCCGCAGCAGGTACAGCTCTGGCTCGCCGCGCCGACAGCTCAACAAATCACACTCAGTGGTGGAACCAGCGCCACGCTCGCATTGCCCGCTGGTGTTTCGCTGGTCACGTTTGCTGCAGCAGCCCCGGTGGATCTGCGCGCCAGCGCGCTGCTGGCGCTGATCTGGCGTACACAGCAGCCCGCACCCGCCCGCGCGCCCGCCGCTGTGGCATCGGTACCGGGAATGGCGATCTTTAGCGCCACCAGCAGCAGCCAGGGCGACACGATTGCGACCACGCTGCGGCTCCAGGCACCAGACCGCGCGTTGCTGCGGGCCGAAGTCACCCTGATCGAAGATACCTACGACGGCGCGCGCACGGCTGCACGTGTGGTTGTTGCCCTGCCGCACGACTCCCCGCTCACGATCCTGG
>JAYUYF010000586.1:0-3274 GCA_043752605.1 Roseiflexaceae bacterium | reverse complement strand
CGCCCCTACGATCCCCCCACGCCCACCGCCCGCCAGATCCTCACAATTCTGTATTTTTACCAAAACTCAACCATATTATCACGAAAATCCGCGCTGCTGCTCTGCTATACTCTGCATGTTTCAACGTTTTCTTGCACACAAGTCATTATTGTCGCAACGCGGAGGTCTGCATGGCTGCCCATCGTCACGCTTCGCTGCTCTCGCTGGTATTCTGTGGGCTGCTGCTGGCGCAGTCAGTTGGTGCACAGGCCACGGCACCATCCGCCACGCCGGTGGCACCACCTGCGACGCGCGGCGGTATACCTGCGCAGCCAGCGGAAAAACGACGTGGCACTCAGGTGCTCACAGCCGGTACAGCACAGCCGGCCGATGCACCCGCATTTGATCTGCGCGCGATGATCGCCCGCCGTCAGGCCGGCGAGTTGATGCCAAACCTGAACCCGCAACCCCGGGCCGCCGACAAGGCCACTGGCCCGCCGCAACAGCCAAAGATCGATCGCAAACAGGAGACTGACCCAGCCGCGATAACCACCAGCGCTGGTACGCTACTGGCCGAGGTTGCTGCCGATCCTGCTGGCAACGCCGATCTCGCTGGCAGGCCATTGCCGCAGGCGGAGCCAGCTACTACGGCTGGTGCGATTGGCCAGTGCCGCCAGGCGATTGAGAATCCAGCGCTTGATGGCACAACAAACTGGGGGCTGATCGATGGCGTGGCGATCGATACCGCAGCCTATTCGAGCGCACCAAACGCGTTTGTCATGATCGATGATAAAGATGATGGCACGATTGCACCATATGGTGATGTCGATCGCTTTGGCCAGATCATCACCGTTCCACCAGACACCGGTAGCCTGCTGTTCGAATTTCAGATTGCCTATCTCGCCAGTAGCCTGCAAAACAACACTTCTGATACGCTCAAGTATGAATTGTGGAGCGTCGATAATGAGAACGGGTTGGTCGACCTGCTGGCCGCAGGTGAGCCTGAAACCTACACCGACAACGGCTGGCACTATGTCTCGGATTATGTCACGCGTGATACGCTCCCGGGCGTGTTTGCCGCCATTGCGCAAAATGGTCATCGCGTCGCGATCGTCTTCTCAGGCTACGGCGATGGCCTGGCACCCAACCGCGATGTGTCGATCGATGACATTTACGTGACGCTCTGCCCGCAGCCGGGCACGATCAGCGGCCAGTGGACCCACAGCCGCAACCCCGCCGCGCCGCGTACTGATGCGCTCACGCTGCTGACCTACGTGCAGCAAAATGCCGATGGTAGCGAGACGGTCACGCCCGTCGATGTAGTCTACCCCGATGCCAGCGGGCGCTACAGCTTTGCCAATGTCACGCCGCTGACGCCCACAGCAGACGATGATGCCTATCAGATCTGGTACTTCAATGATGGCCTCGACGCCACACGGATCGGCTACTGGGGTACGCAGCGCATCGGCAGCTTTGCGGCGGGTGAAAATACCGCACCAGTGAGCTTGCAGATCGATATCAGTGATATCGATTATGCGCGTCCGGTGGCTCCAAATGACCCGGACAATCCGAACGTGGCGCGTATCCCAACCCACGGTCAACAGGCGACGATCCCGACCCGCTTCGACTGGTCGACGTTTGATGATGAGTGGTATGAACTCTGTATCTACAATATCGAAGACCCCGACCGTGAGGTCTGTTCGGTCGAATTTGGTGACGACACGCTCGAAGCACCACCGCGCGGTATCTTCTTGACCGACGGTGATCCGGAGAAGAATATTCCGCCCAATGGCACACCCGATTTCTTCGAGAATGCGCCAAACTTCTTTGCCTACGACCGCACCTACGCGTGGTATGTCAATATTCGGCTCGATGATGGCACCGTCGCGAGCGATGAAGACGTCGGCGCATCGTTTGGTGCAAACGAGATCACGTTTGTACGCACAATCGCTGCGCCACCCGCACCGCCGATCGCCGAGACGCGCGCGCTGCCAGCGGGTAGCGGCACCAAAGACTGGACGCTGATGGTCTATCTGGCCGGCGATAATGACCTGGGTGGCTCGGAGCCAGGTATCGCACCCGATTCGCAGCTCCAGGCACATTTTCGCGATCTGGCGCGCCTCGCACCGCGCTACCCGAATATCAATATTGTGGTGCTCGCCGATTTCTACGATGCGAACGGTACACGCTTCTGCCACATGCGCCCGAGCGGCGGCCCGGATTGTGTGCAAATGGGCGAACTGGATACCGCCAGTCCGGCGACGCTCACAAACTTTATCCGCGATGCGCGCACAAACTTCCCGGCCACACGCACCATGCTGATCATCACCGACCACGGCCACGCGCTCGGTGGCGTGGCGGCCGATGATACCAACAACCCGCAAAATCTGACCGAGTCGATCAGCCCGGACGAGTTGCAGCGCGCACTGGCCGCCGCAGCGATCGGACCAGACAACAAACTCGATGTGCTGTTCTTTTACACCTGTCTGATGGGCGGGCTCGAAGTGGCCAACGACATGAGTCCCTACGCACACTACATGGCGGCGGGCGTCGATACGCTCTGGATGCTGAGTATGTATCCCTACCTGCTGCCGGTGTTTGCCACCCCCGCCGCCAGCGATCCCGCCAACGTTGCTACCGCAATTGTCGCTAGCTACCAGACGATGACGACCGCGCGGTTGCCGCGTGCGTACGCTTCGATTGCGGCCTACGATCTGCGCAAAGCGCCAGCCGTGGCAGCCGCCATGTCGGCGCTCGGCAGCGCACTCCAGACCGGCATCACGAGCAGCGCGGTGGGTGGTGCGATCGACGCTATCCGGATCGGTAATCTGCCCGATGGCTCGGATGCCGTGCAAGTCTACGATTCATCGCCACCCACGGGTGACCCGACGACCGATTTTACCCACGACCCGATCGCCGATGCGTTTGTCGATCTACGTCACCTCGCGACACGTATCGATACCAGCCCGGATCCGCTGATCAATCCATCGATGCGGGCAGCGGCGCGCGGGGTACTCGCGGCGCTCGGGACGATCGGCGCGGGAGGCCTGGTGATCGCCAGCTACCAGAAGACGGGCGACAACGGCGCGGGCCGACAACTCGGCTTTGCCAACGCCAGCGGGTTGTTTGTCTTCTTCCCCAATGGTGCGGGCGATGGCGCGCAGAATACGCTGCGCGCCAGCTATATCGGCATCGGCGGTACCGGCGGGCAATACGGTAGCTTCAATACCGGCGCGTGGGACGATTACGTCAACGATTTTGCATCGTTTAGTCCGGTTGTGGCGCGCGCGCCCGG
>JAYUYF010000585.1:0-8106 GCA_043752605.1 Roseiflexaceae bacterium | reverse complement strand
ACCGCCGCCGTTTCGCGGCCTCGCGTTCGGCGATCCGGGTCAGATCACGGTGTTTCTGCTGAGTCACGGTGCGGGCTATGAGCCAGATGGTGCTCCGTCGTGGTTGCAGCTCCAGCATTCCCGGTGAAATTTGCCTACGGACAGCGTATCAGAGCCAAAATTATGGTCACGTCAATTGGGGCAATCCTGACTCAGCGTTGTAATATTATAGGCTGCGGCGAAAACTGGATTCATCCGCGCTCCCGCGCACGCTGAAAGAGCTGTTGCTGGATAACCAACCCAGAGAACGTACGGCGATCTGGCTGAATATATGCGTGCGGGTTTGGCGCAAACACGCGTTCGGTGATGGCGAGTGCATCCTCAGGTGTCATGGCTGCCAATTCTTCGCGTTTGACACGTGCAAGTTCCTGCGCGGCGCGACGCCATTGAGACATCCACTGTTGCTGCTGTGCTTCAGTCATCGTGCGTTCCTTCTGTATTATCTTATTTTACCATGAACTCACCACGCAGCACCTGCTCATACACCACGCGGTGGCGCGCGGCGATGTGCTGCCACGAGCGCGCGGCGACCAGCGCTGCACCGCTGGCGACGAGGCGCGCACGGGTTGTTTCGTCGCCCGCCAGCCGCACAATTGCCACTGCCAGTGCGTCGGGGTTCTCTGGGTTGACGAGAACCGCGGCGTGGGCGATCTCGTCGCCTTCCCCCGCATCCTGGGGGGTAGTGGTGATCGTGGGCAGGTCGTGCGCCAGCGCCGCGAGCAGGCTGCCGCGCCGAAACGATGCGCCATCGTTGTAGGGCAGGGCTGCCACGTCGGCGGCCAGGAGATATGCCGAGACCAGCTCCGCAGACAGGTGGCCGGTGATGAGTACGCGCGAGGTGAGCCCGGTGCTCTGGATGCGGGCGCGCGCAGCAGCGATGAATTGCTGGTCATCGGGCGCGCGCGATTCGCCGCCAATGATCACCAGGCGATACTCGGCTGGCAGGCGGCGCAACGCTTCGATCAGCGTATCGACGCCTTTGGTGCGCGAGATGAGCCCGAAGAATGCCACCAGCGTGGTATCTGGTGCGAGCCCCAGGTGTTGGCGGAAGGCGGCGCGGTCGTAGCCTGCGGGCGGCGCGACGGCGATGTTGGCACCGATCGCAATCGGTGGCACCAGCATGCCTGTGGCATGTGCGTGGTCGGCGGCATTGGTGGTGATCACGGCGGCGGCGTGACGCATCAGTTGGCGATTGGCCATCTGACGTAGCGGCCCGGCTTTGGGAAACAGGTACGGCACCAGCAGGTCGTGCATCGTCACAACCGTGGGCGTGGCAATACGGCGCGGCAGCAGGTTGATCGCGGGGTGCATGGCGTAGGCACCGGTCTGGTACTGGATATGGAGCAGGTCGGCGCGGGTCTGCTGTAGCGCGGCGGCCACATCCTGCGCGATATGCCAGCCCCAGCTGGCCTGTGGCAGGCGGAAGATCGGCAGGTCGGCGGCTGCGGGCGCAGCGCCGGTGGCCGCCCCGGTGACGATGACCACATCGACGTGTTGCGCGCTGAGCGCGAGCCCGAGCTGGCGGCTGTAATCGCCGATGCCACCGGGTGTGGGTGGATACTCGGCGCTCAACAATGCGATCCGTGGCATACGATCCTCTTGTACTGACAAGGTGACAAGATGATAAGGTGATGAGCTGTACGGTCACCGTGTCACCCCCTCACCCCTTCACCCTGTAAGGTGGTTATCCCGCCGCAGCAATCTCCTTCAGGATCATCACATACGCCTGTGGCCCGCGCTGGAAGCTGCTGAGGCGGAAGAACTCGTCTGGCGAGTGTGCGCGCTCGTCCATCAGGCCAAAGGCAAAATTGACGGTATGGATGCCCAGATTCTCGTGCAGCACAGCACAGATCGGGATGCTGCCACCCGCGCGCACCACGTATGGCTCGCGGCCATACAGCTCACTCAGCACCGCGCTGGCGGCTCTATTGCCCGGATGATCGAGCGGCATCAGGTACGGTTGTGCCAGAAACGGCGCGGGTGTCACCGTCGCGCGTACGCCCGGCGGGGTATGGCTGGCGACGTGGGCGCTGATCGCTGCGACGATCCCGGCCGGGTTCTGATTGGCCACCAGGCGGCAGGTGATCTTGGCGTGTGCGGTCGCGGGCAGTACGGTCTTGACGCCATCGCCCTGGAACCCGCCCCAGATGCCGTTGAGTTCGAGCGTCGGCCGACCCCAGGTGCCCTCGCGCGCGCTGAAGCCGCCCTCGCTGACAAAGGCGGGCACATCGAGATCGGCCAGTTCGACCGCCTCATCGTACGGGGTGGTGGCGATCGCGCTGCGGTCTTCGGCGGTGAGCGCCAGCACATCATCATAGAAGCCATCGATTGTGATATGGTTGTTGGCATCGCGCATGCCCGCCAGCAGCGTCACCAGCGCGTGGATCGGGTTTTGCACCTGGCCACCGTAGCTGCCCGAGTGCAGATCGCGGTTTGGCCCCTGGATATCGATCTGCACCGCGCAGCCGCCGCGCAACGCCACGAGGGTGGCGGGCTCGGTCTCGCTCCACTGACCGCCGTCCGAGCTGAGTGCATAATCGCAGGTCAGCATTTCGCGGTGGGCGGCGATAAAGGCCGGGATCTGCGGGCTACCGATCTCCTCCTGGCCTTCGAACAAAAAGCGCACGTTGATCGGCAATTCACCTTCGGCGGCGATCAGCGCCTCGGTGGCAAAAATTGGGCCGAGCATGTTGCCCTTGTCATCCGTGGCACCGCGGGCGTAGACCTTGCCATCGCGGATCTGCGGCTCGAAGGGCGGGCTGGTCCACAACTCATACGGATCGGCGGGCTGGGTATCGAAGTGACCGTAGATCAGCACCGTCGGTGCGCCCGGCGCGTGCATGCGGTCACCGTAGACGACAGGATGGCCGCCGGTCTCGAGGATCTGGACGTGCTCGATGCCCGCTACGGTCATGCGATCGGCGACCCAGTGCGCGGCGCGGCGCACATCGGCCGCGTGGGCTGGCAGCGCCGAGATGCTCGGGATACGCAGGAAATCGAGATATTCTGCCAGAAAGCGGTCGGCGTGGGTTTCGAGATACTCGCTGTACGTCGTCATCGGCTGCTCCGTCTGTACTGGTGGCGTGTGACGATATTTTAGCACAGCACGTTATGCTACAATAAACGGGGTACTGCCGTGGAGGGCCGCATGTCTGCGATCGACCGGTTCGAAACATTCATGGAAAATCTGGTCGAGGGATCGATGGCGCGGCTCTTTCGCAGCCCGATCCAGCCCGCCGAGCTCGCCAAGCGGCTCGAGCGCGCGATGGAGGCCAGCCAGACGATCGGGCCAAACCGCGTGATCGTCCCCAATTTGTACCGCGTCTTTCTGCACCCGCAGGATCTGGCGGTCTTTGCACCCTACCGCGAAGATCTCGAGCGCGAGATGGCGGCCTACCTCGGCGATCTGGCGCAGGAGCGGCGCTTTGGTATGCTGGGCCACCCACGGGTGACGCTCGGCGAAGATGCAGGTGTCGCGCGCAAGACGATCCAGGTTGTGGCCGAAATCGAATCGATCGCCACCGCATCGACTTCCGCCGACACGCAGATTTACAAGCTGCCCGAACAGAACCGCGGTCCGCGCGCGCGGCTGACGCTGGCTGCCGATGGCGGAGTACACGTTATCCCGCTCGAGAGCACGCTGATGGCGCTGGGCCGCGGGCTGACAAACGATATCATTCTCGAAGACTCGCGCGTCTCGCGGCACCACGCGCAGCTGCGTTACCAGAAGCGGCGCTTCTACGTGACCGATATGCAGAGCACCAACGGGACGTTTGTCAACGCCGAGCGCGTGGCAGACAAAGCGCTCAACAACGGCGATGTGCTCTCATTTGGTGGCCTCGAGCTGATCTTTAACGAGGCCTAGCACCGCATGCCAGAGATTGCAAACACCTCGCTCGAAATTGTGATTGTGCTGCTGCGCGCGGCGGTCGTGTTGCTGTTGTACTTCTTTTTGTTTCTGGCGGTGCGGGCGGTGCTGCGCGATATTCGTAGCGGCCCGGCGCAGGCCAGTGCGGCGGCCAGCCCGTTTGGTAATCTGGTGGTGGTGCGCGCCGGCCAGAGTGGGATCGCGGTGGGCAAAATATTTCCGCTGGGTGTGAGCACGATCATCGGTCGCAGCATGGATCAGTGCGAGATTGCGCTCAACGACTCGTTTCTCTCGCAGCAGCACGCACGGCTCGATGTACGCGGCGAAGACTGGGTGCTCGAGGATCTCGGCAGTACCAACGGCACGTTTCTGAATGATGTCGAAGTGCGCGATGCAGCTGTCGTCGAGGACGGCGATATCCTGCGGTTTGGCCGGGTGGAATTGCGGTTGATTACGGCGCGCTGATTACTTGACACGGTGACCATTTGACACGGTGACCATTTGACAAGGTGACAAGGTGACAATGATTGGATAGTATCACCCGGTCACGACTGAAAAAAGGCAACAATGATGGATCTGGCGAACAAGGTCATCCTGATCACCGGCGCATCGAGCGGCTTTGGCGAGCTCATCGCCCGCACGTGCGCCGCGCGGGGTGCCAGGCTGGTGCTGGCCGCGCGTTCGCTCCCGGCGCTGGAGCAGCTGGCCGCCGATTTGGGTGGGCCCACGTACGCGGTGGCGGTGGCCGCCGATGTGACGGATGATGCTGCGGTGACGCAGCTGGCGGCACATGCGCTGCGTAGCTTTGGCCGCGTGGATGTGCTGGTCAACAATGCCGGGTTTGGTGTGCTCGATACGATGGCTGATGCCAGGCTCAGCGATCTGCAGGCGATGATGGACGTAAATGTCTATGGTGCGTTGCGCTGTACCCGTGTGTTGTTGCCGCACATGCGCGCGCGCGGCAGCGGCCAGATCGTGATGATGGCTTCGATGGCGGGCAGTATCACGAGCCCGGGATTGGGCCAGTACTGTGCGACCAAACACGCGCTCGTGGCATTGAGCCGTACGCTCACGACCGAACTCGACGGCAGCGGCATACGAGTGGCAATGATTTGCCCGGGCGTGGCACAGACCGGCTTCCAGCAGCGCGCCGACCCGGCAAAATTCTCGCGGATCTCAAAGCTTTCGGCCACGACCGCCGAAGCGGTTGCGACAGTCACGGCAGATGCGATCGCGCGTGGTCTGCACGGCGAGGTCGTCGTACCATGGTACGGGCGGTTGATGCTGTTTGCCGGCCAGCTTTCACCGTGGATGACGCGCAAAATCTCGCGCATTGTCGGTTAAGTGCGCGCCGTTGCGCTCGAAAGGATGGCTCATGGCCCGCTCACGGATCGCCCAACGCATGGATCTGGTGCCCGCCTCGGGTATCCGGCGCTTCTTCGATATCGCGGCGCAGATGAAAGATGTGATCTCGCTGGGCATCGGTGAACCTGATTTTGTGACACCCGCGCCGATCCGCGCCGCCGGGATCCGCTCGCTCGATGAGGGCCGTACTGCCTACACCAGCAACTCGGGATTGCTCGCGCTGCGCCAGGCGGTTGCCCGGCATCTTGACCAGCGCTACCACGTGGCCTACGATGCCGAAGAGGAACTGCTGATCACGGTCGGTGTCAGCGAGGCGCTCCAGATCGCGATGACGGCGACGATCAACCCCGGCGATGAGGTGCTGATCCCCGAGCCGTGCTTTGTGGCCTATCCGGCGAGTGTGGTCTTCGCCGATGGTGTGCCGGTGATGCTGCCGACGCGCGCCGACGACCATTTCCAGATCAGTGCAGATACGATCGCGGCCGCAATTACACCGCGCACACGCGCGATCCTGCTCGGCTACCCAAGTAACCCGACGGGTGCGGTCATGCCGCGTGCGGAGTTGCTCAAGATCGCGGCGCTCGCCGAGGCGCACGATCTGCTGGTCTTCTCGGATGAGATCTACGACCGATTGGTCTACGATGTCGAGCACATCTGCTTTGCAGAATTGCCTGGCATGCGCGCACGGACGATCTTGCTGGGTGGCTTCTCGAAGGCCTACGCCATGACCGGCTGGCGGCTGGGCTGGCTGGCGGCACCGGCTGATCTTGTCGCCGCGTCGCGCAAAGTGCATCAGTACACGATCATGTCGGCTCCCACCACGGCACAATACGCCGGTATCGAGGCTTTGCACAGCGGCGAGCCGTTTGTGGCCGAGATGGTGGCCGAATACGACCGGCGGCGGCGGGTGCTGGTGGCCGGGTTGGCGCAGATCGGATTGCCGACGGTCGAGCCGCGCGGCGCGTTCTATGCCTTTCCGCAGGTGGGGCATCTGGGTCTCAGCAGCGAAGCGTTTTGCGAGCGGTTGCTGCGCGAGGAGCATGTGGCGATCATTCCGGGTGATATCTTTGGCGCAAGCGGTGCCGGGCACGCGCGGATTTGCTATGCTGCCTCGATGAATACTATCGAAACGGCGCTCGATCGGATCGACCGATTTGTACGGCGGGTGGGGTAGCCGCCGCACCCCCAGCCGCTCTCCCATACAAGCGTAATGGTGATAGTGAGTGCCTTGTGTTCTTTGTGACTTTTTGGTGCATTCGACGACGATTTCGGAGGATCTATGGCCGATAATCAACCGCTGGTGTGCGCGCTCACCGGGCGTGTGCTCACAAAGGACGAGGCCTACTGGGCACAGCCATTGATTACGGCCAATCAGTTGGTGAGCACGCTGGCGCGCACTGCGCTGAGCAACCCCGGCGGGCTGGCCGCCGTGCTGAGCGCTGATCTGCCCGATGTGCCCTACGCGCCCGAAGCGCGCGAGTTGCTCGCAAAGCGGCGTAGCGCCGAACAGGTCAAGCTGCTGGTGGGCCTGCTGCTGATCGGCGCGCTGGTGGTGTTGCCAGTGTTGTATCTGCTGATGCGGTGAACCAGGGCGGGCCGGTATCTGCTGCTGCTGCGTCCCTACCGGCCCGCCGTTGGCGCTACTCCTCGGTGATGATCACCGAAGTGCTGCTGGCATCTTCGGCGAGCGTGATCTCAAGCTTGCGGTCATCCTTGGTAAACGTGAGCTGCGTGTTGGTGCCGTTGTCGAGCTTATCGCCCGCCTTCCACCCCTGTGCCGGGAGCTCCTTCTCGAAGAAGGTGACAAGCGTAGCGATATCATCGCTGCTCTTGAAGGTCTGCATTTTGCCAAACGCCGCTTTTTCGGTGATCCCATCGGGCAGCGGGATATCGGTGGCCATCACCTGATCCGCGCAGGCTTTGGGCACCGTCAGCGCGCTGAGTTTGTTGATCTCCTCGATATCATACGTCCAGACCATCGTGCGATTGCCGCCATCCGTGCCGCCCAGCTCACCTTCGGCGGTGCCGCTGTACTTCACCAGGTAGCCGCCGTCCTGTGCCACCCACAGATCGCCGCTGGCTTTGGCCTTGGTCTCGGTGTTGAGCTTGTTCTCTGCAAATGTGTAATGATCGCTTTTGATACCGTTGACCGTCTCGCCGCGTGCGACAAGTGTCGCGTTCTCGATCGCACCGGTGAGATCGGCGGGGTTGAACGAATCGAGCGGGTTTGCCTCGGCGCTACTAAAGCTGACACACTGTGCGGCTGCACCTTCACCACTCAGCATATAGCTTGCTTCACCAATCTCTACGATCTCGATCATCTGAATTGCACCATCCGTCTGCCCCGATCCAAAGGCCGCACCTTCGATCTGCATCTGGAAGCGTTTGGCATCATCGGCTTTGATGATCTCCTGGATAAACATCATCTTGCCATCTGCTTTGCCATCGGCCGACTTCATATCGGCGCTGAACCGCATCCGGTAGCTGTCGAGCTTGTCGAGGTTGGCACCGACATCTTCAAACGAGACTGGCTCGCTCGCTTCGACCGTCGGCACTGCCGTTGGTGCAGCGGTAGCTGCGGCGCGCGTCGGGGCGCTGGTGGCGGCGCTACCCGCCGGGACACTGGTAGATTGCGCGACGGGGGCACCGCCGCCGCAGGCGGCGAGCGTCAGAGCGAGCACGGGCGAGACAATCAGTAACTGGCGCATACGATCTCCTTTTGCCGCGAAATATAAGCAAACACACTGTACTGTACGCACGATACACGCAAATGTAGCAGGTTGTGACCACAAAGCGAGCGCACCCAGGTCGTAGCGCCGTAGCATGCTGCGGCG
>JAYUYF010000584.1:0-3284 GCA_043752605.1 Roseiflexaceae bacterium | reverse complement strand
GCTCATGGCCCAGGCGCAGCAGGCCGCGCACGCACATCTGGCGGCCGCAGTGCCCGATCCCCTGCTTCGCGCAAAGCTGACCCCCAACTACACGATTGGCTGCAAACGGATCTTGCTCAGCGACACATATTATCCCGCGCTGACGCAACCCAATATCGAGGTCATCACCACCGCAATTGCAGAAATTCAACCCACTGGTATTATCGATACGACCGGCACCCATCGCACGTGTGACGCGATCATCTTTGGCACCGGGTTCCACGTCACATCATTCCCAACTGCGGCGCTGATCCACGGTCGTGCGGGGCGCACGCTCGCCGAGATCTGGCGCGGTGCGCCACAGGCGCACCTGGGTACCACCGTCGTCGGGTTCCCAAATATGTTTATTCTCCAGGGGCCAAACACCGGGCTGGGGCACACCTCGGTGCTGCTGATGATCGAGGCGCAGATCGCGCATCTGCTGGGAGCGTTGCGCTACATGCGCCGCCAGCAGATCGCCGCGATCGAACCACGTGCAGCGGCGCAGGCCGCATTCGTGGCAGCCGTCGATTCACACATGGCGGGCACCGTCTGGGCCACGGGCGGTTGCCGTAGCTGGTATCAGGATGCGGGTGGCCGGGTGGCGGCGTTGTGGCCCGGTAGCACTGGCGCGTTCCGGCGGCGCGTCGCGCCATTTGATCCGCGCGAATATCGGGTGGCGGGCGTGCCATGATCCCGTAGGGACGCGTAGGGACGCAGCATGCTGCGTCCGCCGCGCCCGCGACCCGCCGCGCCCGCGACCCGCCACGTGCGATCCCGCCGCGCCCGCCATGGCCCCCTCTCCGTATCGGAGAGGGGGTTGGGGGTGAGGTCGCCGCGCCCGCGATCCCGCATCAATACGCGTCGGTCGGTCGATACGTAATCCGTTGCGGTAATGCGCGCGCCTGTGCCGTCAGCAGCGCAAGCGTTGCGACATCGGGTGGCTCCACGCCGCCCTGCGCAATCCGGGCGGCCAGATCATCCGCGCCGAAATACGCCAGTTCGGGCACACTGGTGATACCCCCGGCCAACAGCCGCTCAGCATATTCGTTGGTCATCCCAGGCACGCGTGCCAGATCCGCGCGGCTGATATAGTCCATCAGCGTGTGCTCGTCCATACCCGTCTCGGCCATCAGCGTTTCACGGTCGCTGTAGACCGCGCCGCGCTGCAGCAGATCATCGCCGCTCTGGATGCCCACCTGTGCCAATCGCTCCGCCATTGCGTAATCGAGGCCGCCAAACGTCGCCGCTGCCGGGCGCTCATCGGCGGCATCTTCGCTGATTTCGGTCACCAGCACGACGTGCTCTTCGATCAGTACCAACTCGCCAGCCTCGGTCATCGCTTCGGTGATTACCACCAGATGCTCTTCAATAATCACGGTTTCATCGCTATCGTCATAAACAGCGTTGTCGGCGGTGTGGCCCAGTGGTACTGCCAGATCCTCTGCCGCCGCTGTGGTTTCGTCGGTGTCGGTGGTGTCGGTAGCGGGAATCTCGCGCGCAGCGGCTTCAGGATCTGCGGGTGTCACGTCGGCTGCGGCTGCCGTCTCATCGTGGTCAATCCGTACTTCGGTATCAGGCGTGCCAGTGCGTTCCACTGCTGTCGCGTTGCTGTCGGCAGCTGCGGTCTCGTCGTGGTCGATTCGTATCGTATCGTCAGATGGTGTCGTCATTGCTGCTTCCTCCGCAACTGTGCCGTTGGCAGGTGGCACCAGTCCACCACGTGTTGTCGTCCACAAAAGCTCAGCCGTGTATATCCCATGTGTCGACAGGACTATTGTACCCTAGCTTTGGGGGTCAGACACACAGCAAAGCGGGTTTGATCAGTATCACCCGACGGTGAGAGGATGCTACAGAATCTTCTTGAGGATGACTTCGAGCGGTTCGCCGGGGAAAATAAGTGCCCCCACGTCCTGGTACCCCAATTTGCGGTAGAGGAATTGGCCGCGCTCATCGGCCTGGGTCGAGGTCAGCACCTCGGTGTAGCCCTGGGCACGCAGATGCGCCTCCCAGAACGCGACGATCCGCGTGCCGATGCCCTGACCGCGCAGTGGCGCGCGCACGCCAAGCAGATTCATAAACGGGATCATATCCCAGAAGTAGCCCCAGCGCAGCCAGCCCACCACCACATCGGCATCGCGCGCCACGATGATCTCGCCGCGCGCGATTTTCTGCTCTATGATGGCAGGCGAGACGTGATGATCCAGTTCCACGAGTTGTTGCAGATCCGCAACGGTAGCAAGGTCGATTTGCACCAGAGCGATCTCCTACCCGTCGAACCCATCATCGTCCTCATCGTCACCGCCGATAGTATTGTTTGTCGAGGGGCGGCGGACGGTGATACGTTTGCCTTTTGCAGCACGGCGCTCCTCGCGCGCTTCCTTCTCATCGCGGCCACGAAACACCACTTTGATCGGCGTGCCAGTGAAGCCGTAGCGCTCGCGGATGATGTTTTCGAGATAGCGGCCGTAGCCCCAGTGTACCTGTGCCGCATCATTGGCGAAGAACAGAAACACTGGTGGATCGCTCTGCGGCTGTGTGCCGTAAAAGAGCCGCAGGTGCGCGCCCTTGTGGATCGCGGTCGGCGGGTGGCGGTGCAGCGCATCGCGGAGCAGTGCATTCAGCGCGCCGGTCGGCACACGCCGCTTGCGCTCGCGCGCGATTTCGATCGCCAGCGGCAAGACCTGGTCGGTGCGCTGGCCGGTCTCAGCCGAGATAAACAGCAGCGGCGCGTAGGGGATAAAGCTAAATTCCTCACGGACGTGGCGTGTAAATGCATTGAACGTCTCGTTGTCTTTGATCACCAGATCCCATTTATTGACCAGAATTGCCACACCCTTGAGTTCGTCGAGCACCATCCCGGCGACGTGCGTATCCTGTGCCGTCACACCCTCGGTCGCGTCGACCAGCAACAGCGCCACGTCGCTGCGTTCGATCGCGCGTAGCGAACGTAACACGCTATATTTCTCGATCCCGCGCTCGACGCGGCCGCGCCGCCGGATACCCGCGGTGTCGATCAGCACGATGCGCTGCCCTTCGACCTCGAGCACACTGTCGATTGTGTCACGCGTGGTGCCCGGCACATCGCTCACCACACTACGCTCTTCGCCCAGCAACTTGTTGAGCAATGATGACTTGCCGACATTTGGCCGCCCGACGATCGCGACGCGCACATCGTCCTCGTTGTCGTCCTCCTCAACGATCGGCAGCAGTTCGGCGATCAGATCAAGCACATCGCCCGTACCTATGCCGTGATACGCGCTCAT
>JAYUYF010000583.1:0-3289 GCA_043752605.1 Roseiflexaceae bacterium | reverse complement strand
GTCTCTCGCGTGACCGCGCTGGCTTTGAAGTGCGCGACGTGCATCATTCGCACTATGGCCGCATCTGCCCGGTGGAGACGCCCGAAGGCCCGAACATTGGTCTGATCGGCACGATGAGCACTTTTGCGCGCGTCAACGATATGGGTTTTCTCGAGACGCCGTATCGCAAGGTGTACCGCGAGTTGCCCAATGCGGTTGAACTGGTACGCCAGGGAGTGCAGATCCGCGATCTGCGTGCGCCGGCTACGGGTGAGGTGCTGGCGATGCGTGGTGTGACGCTCGCGACCGCCGATGCCCGGCGCGTGGCGGCCGGGCTGCTACGCGGCCAGATCCTGCGCGAAGATATTATCGACCCCAAGACCGAGGAGATGATCGGCGAGGCTGAAACCGAAATTGATGCGGCGCTTGCCGAGCGGATCAGCGAAATCAGCCTGCGCATGATCAAAATTCGGCCGGTGGTATCGCGTGAGGTTGATTATCTCTCGGCGGATGAAGAAGAGAAGTTTGTCGTCGCGCAGGCGAACGCCAATCTCGATGCGGCAAATCGCTTTGCGCCGGGGATCGTCTCGTGCCGCTTCGCCGATGCGTTCGAGGATATGTCGATCGAGCGCGTCGATTATATGGACGTGTCGCCCAAGCAGGTGGTCAGCGTCAGTACGGCGTTGATCCCCTTCCTCGAGCACGACGACGCCAACCGTGCCTTGATGGGTGCCAACATGCAGCGCCAGGCGGTGCCGCTGTTGCGCCCGGATGCGCCGATCGTCGGTACGGGTATGGAGTACCTCGCCGCGCGAGACAGCGGCCAGGTGGTCGTCGCTCGCGAGGATGGTGTCGTGCTCGCCGCGACGGGTGACCGGCTGTTGATCCTGGGCGACAGTGGCCAGGAATACGATTACAAGCTGCGTAAGTTTATGCGCAGTAACCAGGATACCTGCATCAACCAGCGCCCGGCGGTCTTCCGTGGCCAGCGCGTGCGCAAGGGCGAGATCGTCGCCGATAGCTCGAGCACCGACAACGGCGAGCTCGCGCTCGGCCAGAACGTGCTCGTGTCGTTCATCCCGTGGGAGGGCGGCAACTTCGAAGACGCGATCCTGGTCTCCGAGCGGCTGGTGCGCGAAGACATCTTCACCTCGATCCATATCGAGAAGTATGAAGTCGAAGCGCGCGATACTAAGCTTGGACCGGAGGAGATTACGCGCGATATTCCGAACGTTGGGCAGGATAGCCTGCGCAACCTCGATGAGCGCGGTATCATCTATGTTGGTGCGGAAGTGCAGCCAAACGATATCCTGGTGGGCAAAATTACGCCAAAGGGCGAGACCGATTTGACGGCCGAAGAGCGGCTGCTGCGTGCGATCTTTGGTGAGAAGGCGCGCGAAGTAAAAGATACCTCGTTGCGGGTGCCAAACGGCGTACGCGGTAAGGTGATCGATGTCAAAGTCTTCTCGCGCGATGACGAAGTCGAGCTGCCGGTGGGTGTCAATCAGCGTGTGGACGTGCTGCTGTGCCAGAAGCGCAAGATCAGCGCGGGTGACAAGATGGCCGGCCGCCACGGCAACAAGGGTGTGGTCAGCCGCATCCTGCCGATCGAGGATATGCCGTATCTGCCCGATGGCCGACCGGTCGATATTATCCTCAACCCGATCGGTGTGCCGAGTCGTATGAATATTGGTCAGATCCTCGAGACGCATCTCGGTTGGGCGGCGGCGCGGCTGGGCTACAAAATCGCAACGCCGGTCTTCGATGGTGCGCGCGAGGAAGAGATCAAGGACTGGCTGCGGCGTGCCGACCTGCCAGATGATGGCAAGATGACGGTCTACGATGGCCGTACGGGTGATGCGTTTAATAACCCGATCACCGTCGGCTATATCTATATGCTCAAGCTCGCGCATCTTGTCGAAGACAAGATCCACGCGCGCTCGACCGGCCCCTACAGCCTCGTCACGCAGCAGCCGCTGGGTGGTAAGGCACAGTTTGGTGGTCAGCGCTTTGGTGAGATGGAGGTCTGGGCGCTTGAAGCGTACGGTGCCGCCTATATCCTGCAAGAGATGCTGACGGTCAAATCGGACGATGTCGTCGGCCGTGTACGTACGTACGAGGCGATCGTCAAGGGTGAGCCGATCCAGGAGGCCGGTGTGCCCGAGTCGTTCAAGGTGCTGATCAAGGAGCTCCAGTCACTGGGTCTTTCGGTCGAGGTGCTCTCGGCAGATGAGACGCCGGTGGAGCTCAATGATGACGCCGATGGCGATCTGGCGGCGCTGGACGGGATTAACCTTTCGGGGATGGAGCGCGGCGAATTTTGATAAGGTGCGCAGGCACTCCGATGCGCGGTTGGCCACATCGCAGGATGGGTCTCGTACGCATCGGAGTGTCTGGCTGCCTCTTCACGGGAGAACATCATGCTCGAAATTAACGATTTCAACGCGATCCGGATCAGCCTTGCCTCGCCTGAAGACGTGCTCGGCTGGTCACACGGTGAAGTTACCAAGCCTGAAACAATCAATTACCGCACGCTCCGCCCCGAGCGCGATGGCCTATTCTGCGAGCGGATCTTTGGCCCGACGCGTGACTGGGAATGCTACTGCGGTAAGTACAAGCGCGTGCGCTACCGCGGTGTTGTCTGCGACAAGTGTGGTGTCGAGGTCACGCGCTCGAAGGTGCGGCGCGACCGGATGGCACATATCACACTCGCCTCACCCGTGAGCCATATCTGGTTTGTCAAGGGCAGCCCGTCGCGTATTGGCCTGTTGCTCGATATTACGCCACGCAACCTGGAGCGCGTGTTGTATTTTGCATCGTATGTGATCACCACAGTCGATGATGAGCTCAAAGCTGCCACGCGTGAGGCGATGCAGCAGGATTACCGCGAGAAGCGCGAGCGCATCCAGGGCGAGGCCGAGAGCCGCCAGATTGAGCTGTCTTCGCAGCTCAACCAGGATCTGGGCGGTATGACCTCGGCACAGCAATCGGCGCAGCGCCGCATCGATGACGATTATCGTTCGCAGCGCGACGATCTCGTGACCGAGGCCGAGCGGCTGCGCTCGGATCTTGAGGAGCGCCTCGGTGAGCGCGTCGAGGAGGATATCGTCTATCACGGTCACACGATCATCGAAGAGGGCGAGGCGATCACCGAGAAGATGCTCGACGCGCTCGATGAGCTCTCGGATCAGGAGGCTGAGCAGGTTGATGTGCGCCGGCAGCGCGACATGTCGGACGCCGAGTTGCTGACCGACGCTGAGCGTGAGCGCAAGACCCACGAGGCGACCCAGGAGCGCGAGCGGCTCCAGGA
>JAYUYF010000582.1:0-17102 GCA_043752605.1 Roseiflexaceae bacterium | reverse complement strand
TCCTGCCGCCAACGGTCGACGACGGGCGGCCTTATACGGTGCAGATCGATGGTGACGATGTGACCTGGCATATCCGCCAGCCCGAAGTCGAGCGCGCGGTCTCGCAGGCCGCCGCCCACCCACGGGTGCGCGAGCTGCTCCGTGCACGCCAGCGCGCCATTGGGCTACGCGGCGGGGTGGTGATGGTCGGCCGCGATATTGGCAGCATCGTGATGCCAGATGCGCCGTACAAGATTTTCCTCGAAGCCTCGCTCGATGAACGGGCGCGGCGGCGCGCGGCCGAGCTCGCAGCACGCGGTCGCCCGGTCGTCTACGATGAAGTACGCACCGATATCGCCCGGCGCGACGCGCAGGATCACCACGTGATGACACCCGCACCCGATGCAGTTGTCATCCGGAGCGATGGGCTGACGCCCGACGAGGTGATTGCAGCAGTTTTGCGGCGCGTCAGCGGAGCAGCGGAGGATCCATGAGCTTCTGGGAGCCACGCATTGACCTGGATCTCAACGAGGGTGAGAACGCGCTGTTTATCATCCGGCGTCACTGGTTTATGCTGGTGCGCAATGCGTTTCTCCCGGCTCTGCTCAGCATCGGTGCGCTTGGTCTGGCGTTTTTTCGCTCGATCGGCGGTACTGTGCTGGTGCCGGGCGTCAAGGATTCTGGCGTGCTGAATGCGGTGACGGTCGGGCTAATCATCGTTGCGATCGCGGTTGCGATCATCTGGCAGCGCACGTCGGATGCGGCGGCGAAGAAGAAGAAGCCGCTCTCGCGGCTCTTCAACGGGCTGTTTGTCCTCGGGATCGTGCTGTTGTTTGGTCTCGCATACTTCAGCTTTGATGGTGGCGCGATTGTGTACGTCGATGACGTCGGCGTGCTGCGTAACGATCCGGCCAACATTGTGCTGTATGTCATCGGTGCCCTGGCGCTGCTGTATCTTGGGATCGTCGTGCTCGACTGGCGCGATGACTCGCTGATCCTCACGAATGAACGCGTCGTGCTTGATGATGAAGAATTTATCTTCCGCCACACGCTGCAACAGATCCGGATCGATGATGTCCAGCAGGTGCTGATGAAGCAGGATACCTACCTTGGTGTGTTGTTTGGTTACGGGCAGCTCACGGTACAGTCATTCAGCTTGCAGCGGATCGATATGGAGTTTGCTTCGTACCCGCAAGAAATGCAGCGCCGGATCTCGAATGAGACGAACCGCGCGCGCAAGGATGCCGAGCCAAATTTATTGCGCCGCCTGATCCAGGAGCAAATCTACGACCAGAAGGCGCAGCAGGTCATCAAGCGCAATCCGATCCGCGTACACGAACGTGGCCGCTGGCGTACCGGCATCGTCGGCTGGCTGTTCCCACCCAACCCGCAGATTGATCTCAAAACGGGTACGATCACCTGGCGGCCAGCCTGGCTGTATGTGCTGGTCGCGGTTCTGCGACCGTTTCTGGTGCTGGTGGCGGCGCTGCTATTGCTGGTGTTTGTGCTCCAGCGCGGGCTGGTGCCGGCCGCGTTTGCGCTGCCGATCGCGGCCATCGCGGTGCTGGCGTGCGCGGCCCGGATCTTCTGGCTGCGCGAAGAGCTGGTGAACGATGTCTATATTCTCACCCCGCGTGAGATCATCGATGTCGATAAGCGGCCGTTTGGGCCGGTGTCGCGCCGCAGCGCACCGCTTGACCGTGTGCAGAATATTTCGTTTGATATCAATTTTGTCGAGAATGTGTTTGGCTTTGGTACAGTCAAAATTCAGACCGGCGGCACCGGCGATTTTACCTTCAACCATGTGCCCGATCCGCGCGATGTCCAGGCCACGATCAACGATTATTTGTCGGAGTTCAAGAAGCAGGCGCAGGCGCGCGCGCTGCAAAACTCGCTCGATATTCTGCGCGAGTACCACGCGATCCAGAAAGACGTGGGCGAAGTGTATGACTCAGAACGGCTCACCGCGCTGGTACGCGAGCAGATGAAGGTACAGGGCATCGCGCCTGCCCCGGATACTGCTGGTGGCCTGGGGCTCTCGCGGGCAGCGCGCGTCTATACCCATGTCGCCGCACGCGTCGAGTTGCTGCGCCTGCTACGGCGTGTGCGGCAGCGGCCGGAGAATACGCCGTGAGACGACAGATCTGGCTGCTGCTGGTGCTCGGCGTGCTGCTCAGCCTGCCGCTGATGGCGCGCGCGCAGGGCACGCCGCCCGTGGTGACGATCCAGACCGTGGCGGGCTATGAGGGTGCCTATCGTACTGGCGAATGGTTTCCGGTTGCGGTCGAACTCACCAATAATGGCCCGGATGTGAATGGTACGATCGAGTGGATCTTCCCCAACCAGCTCGATGATACCGTACGCGTTGGTGTCAGTCTGCCGGGCGGCGCGCGCAAACGAGTCAATTTTGATGTGCTGGCCACCGGCTATACGCGTAATGCCCAGGTACGTGTGCTGGTTGGTGGGGCAGCGGTAGCCGAGCAGGATGTCTCGATCGAACCGATCGATCGTGACCGGCTGCTGCTGCTGGTGGTGGGTGATGACCCGACGCTGCTCAACAGCCTGGGGTCGCTCACGCTCACCAACGGCGGCGGCACCGATGTGCGCCACATTGGCGTCGCCGCACTGCCGACGAGCGTGCTGGCGTTGCGCAGTATCTCTGTGATTATGCTGCACCGCGCCGAAGGGTTGAGCGGCGCACAGATCGATGCGCTGCGGTTGTGGGCCTCGCTCGGTGGCCAGCTGGTGGTCTCCGGTGGTGGCACCGCCGATGCGGTATTGCCCGCCGATCTGCTGCCGCTGCAGGTGGCCGCGCCACAGGCTGGTGTACTTACCTCGCTCGCAGCGCTGGCGGGTGCCGAACTGCCTGCCACCAGCGGTCAGGTATTGCTCACGGGTGGCCCGGCACTGGCGAATGCGCGCGCGATCGATAGCGACGGGTTGTTGCTGGCCCGCGAGTATGGTACCGGCTCGGTGTCCTTCGCACGCTTTGATCTGGCACAACTGCGCAGCTGGCAGGCTGAGCCCGTGCTCTGGTCGGCGATCATCAGCGCGACACCCCAGCTTGTTCCGGCCGATCAGGTGCATTTCGGCGGGCGCAGTATCATCGATGGCGCGCTCAATTTACCGTCGCTTGCGCTGCCGCCCGCGTGGTCACTCGTGCTCTTTCTGTTCACATACATCATGGTGCTTGGGCCAGTCAATTTCCTGGTGCTACGGCGAATCGGGCGTCTCGAATGGGCATGGCTGAGTTTCCCGGCGGTGGTACTCGTGTTTAGCGGATTGCTGTATGTGGCTGGCGTCGTCGGGCGTGGCACGGCACCACAGCTCTACACACTCTCGGTCGTCCAGGGCAGTGAGGATCTGCCGCGCGGGCTGGCCACGACGGCGATCGGTCTGTTTTCACCGCAGCGCGCCACCTACCGGCTGCAACTCCCCGGCGCGACGCGTGTGACGGATACGAGCGACACGGGCGTCCGCGCGACCGCCGCAATCGATACGATCAATGCCGAGGAGCAGGTCGTTATCGATCAATTCCAGATCGATATTGGTTCGATTCGCACGTTGCTTGGTGAGCGTGCGGTGGATACTCCCGCCGTCAGCACCCGCTGGGATGCGGGGACGGGCGCTGTCGTGCGCAATCTGGCTGGCTTTGCGCTCGAAGACGCACTGCTGGTGCGTGGCGGAAACTACGTATCGCTGGGGACGATCGCGCCGGGGGCCGAGGTGCCTTTCGACCAGAATACGCTCACTCGTCGCTTTCCGCTCGGCATCACCAGCCCCACAAATGGTGAGCGTTTTGACCGCAGTCAGATTATCGACCAACTGTTTAGCGGCGTCGCGTTGCGATTTAATACCAGTAGTGTCTACGATACGTTTGGCGATCAGAACTGGTATCTGTTGGCCTGGCAGCGCGCAACCCCGATCGAGATCGTGATCGATAACGCCGGGGTCGAGCGCGAGCATCTGACGCTCCATATCATCCGGTTGCGTAACCCGCAGTAGCATGACAGCTGTGCTCGTAGCGCAGACGCGCGCATTTTTTCTGCTGCATCCGGTTGCCCCTGCGTCACCGCTGATCGTCGCCGTCTCAGGCGGGCCGGATTCGATGGCGCTGCTCGATGTACTCCACACGCTGCAACCTGCATTTGGCTGGCCACTGGTCATCGCGCATCTGAACCACGGGCTGCGCGCCGCCGATTCCACCGCTGATGCCGCGCTCGTCGCGGCGCGCGCAGCCGAACTGGGAGTGCCGTGCGTTATCGAGCAATTGCCAGACCAGGCGCTCGGTGAGCGTGCCAGCGAGCAGGCGGCGCGCCGCGCGCGCTACCAGTTTCTGGCGCGCGTCGCAGTTGCACACGGGGCGCGTCACGTGGTGATGGCGCATCACGCGGATGACCAGGCCGAGACGGTGCTGCTGCGGCTGATGCGCGGGGCCGGGCCGCACGGTCTGGCCGCCATGCGCCCCGTCAGCCCGCTACCCGAGTCGCACGGCACAGCGCTCCTGCTGCGCCCACTGCTGGCCGTGCCACGCGCGGCAATCCTGGCGCACTGCGCGGCGCAGGCGCTGCACATGCGCCACGACGCGAGCAACGATGATCTGCGCTTCCAGCGCAACCGCGTGCGCCACACATTGCTGCCATTGCTACGGCGCGAGAACCCGCAGATCGTGGCTGCGCTGGGCCGCACCGCCAGTCTCAGTGCCGATGCTGCCGAGTTGCTCGATACACTGTTGTCACCGGTCTGGGCGGCGGCACAGATCGATGATCAGAGTGTGACGATCGCTGGCGCCGCCTGGGCCGCGCTTGACCCGGTGCTCCAGCGCGCGCTGCTGCGGCGTGCCCACGCGCACATTGCTCCTGATGCGATGCTTGGCTTTGATCACGTCGAGACGGCACGTGCGCTGGCTGGCGGTGGCGTGGGTGCGGTCAGCGAGCTGCCAGGCGGCGTACGGATCGAGATCGGCTACAATGGCGATATCACTATCGGGCAGCGCGCGATCGCGGCACCACAGCTGGTGCACGATCCGCAGCCGATCACCAGCGGTCTGCCGGTGGTACTGGCGGAGGGATGGCGCTTTGGCATTACTGCTGCGGCACCACCCGATGCTGCGCTGACGGTCACACTCGACGCGGCACAGCTGGCTGGTGCGCTCACGCTGCGCGGGCGGCGGGCGGGCGAGCGGGTGCGGCTGGCGCACGCGCCAGGTACGCGGCGCGTGCAGGATCTGTTTGTCGATGCCAGGATCGCGCGCACGCTGCGCGCCGCGTGGCCGATCCTGTGCTGCGATGACCAGATCGTCTGGATCGCCGGCCAGCGGCCAGCCGCCGCCTATGCCGTAACGCGTGACACCACAGCTACGTGCGTCGCGTGGGTGGCAGCGCCGGAGACACCCGAAGCACACGATCTGTAATACAAAGGAATAATCACACCATGACCATGCACGATGACATCCAGACCACACTGCTGACCGACGCCCAGATCCAGCAGCGCGTGCGCGAGATGGGTGACGAGATAGCTGCGGCCTACCACGGCGTCGATGATCTGCTGCTGATCGGGGTGCTCAAGGGCTGCGTCATGTTCATGGTCGATCTGGCGCGCGCGATCGAGTTGCCGCTGGCAATTGATTTTATCGCGGTCTCCAGCTATGGCGCGGGTACGCACACTACGGGCGTCGTGCGGCTCCTCAAGGATCTCGATACCGATATCGCCGGACAACACGTGCTGATCGTCGAGGATATCATCGATAGTGGCCTGACGATCAATTATCTGCGCAGCCAGCTGCTGCGGCGCAATCCCGCCAGCCTCAAAATCTGCTCGCTGCTCAACAAACCCGAGCGACGCATGGCCGAGGTGCCGATCGACTACCTCGGCTTTGACATTCCCAACGAATTTGTCGTCGGCTACGGTCTCGATTATGACAATCGCTACCGCAATCTACCATACATCGGCGTGCTCAAACCGGAGATTTACAAGGGCGAGTAGGGGGCGGGGTAGCGACGCAACATGTTGCGTCGCTACCGCGTTGCGTTACTGCAGATGCGGCGCGACCTGCTCGGCAAAGATATGCAGCGGGTCGTGGTTGTACGCGATACGCGGGAAATAGGTGATGATATAATTCACACCGGCGTCCACGCGCGCGCGCAGGATCTCGGTCACCTGCGCCGGGGTGCCAATAATCGCCTGCTTCGCCAGCTCCTCATAGCTGAGCCGGTACAACTCCTGGGTTGGTCGTGAGGCGACCTCGGGATCCTCACCCGGGGCAAGTAACAAGATGTTGGCGTTCATCGAGCGCGTGATCTCATCATAATTGCGACCGAGTTTGGCGCAGTGCTCGGCCAGGATCGCATACTTGGCACGCAACTCATCGGGTGTACCACCAAAGTTGCAGGCGTTGCCGTATTGTGCCACCAGCTTGAGCGTCACCTGCTCGCCGCCGCCCGCCACCCAGAATGATGGATGCGGCTTGCGCACACCACGCGGCTCGTTGATTGGGCCACGAATGTGATAGTGCTCACCCTCGAATGTGGGCGTCTCCTCGGTCCACATCTTGTGGATAATCGTGCATGCCTCACGAAACGCCCGCATCCGGTCACGCGTCTCGGGGAAGCCGTAGCCGTACGCGCGCCACTCGTGCTCGTACCAGCCAGCACCAAAGCCGCAATACAACCGCCCATGGCTCAGCACATCGATTGTCGATGCTACCTTGGCCAGCAACGCCGGATTACGGTAGCCGTTGCAGGTACACATCTGACCAATATTGACGCGGCTTGTGTCGCGCGCAAGCGCCGCTGTGATCGTCCAGCACTCGAAGACCGTCTCCTGCTCGATCCGTGGCACGGTGTGAAAGTGATCGTAGACCCAGATAGAATCATAGGCATCGATCGCGTCGACCGCTTTCGCCACACGCGTCATCGCCTCGTACTTCTCGATCGGATCAGGAATTTCGATCAGATCGAGCCGCCAGCCCTGCGGAACAAATGTCCCAAATTGAACGCTCATCGGGTACTCCTCTTACAACAGTACCCGGTAATTGTAGCACCACATCCCATAGTACATGTGCAACGCGCCGCGTCTGTGTTTTACATTATGAATACCTGTTCATACTACATATTGGCAGATGAAGATATTGTTACTTAGCTGACACTGAGAATGATGGATTGATACTTGCTTTTCAGCTTGATCTCCATATAATGCAGATATACCAGCCAATAGTACTATACATCTCTAGACACGTCGTTGTGTCGTGTAGGAAGTTTCGTTGCATAACATCGTCAATATTGCGGTTTCTCGCGATTTTGTACGCTTCTAGCACGAATATTGCAGAGCGTTGAGTAGGCTACACGCGGGTGTTTTAGATCACGTCACGCTGATTGTGACGAATCAATCAGCGTCTTTGTGTTTTCTGCGTCTCAAATAACCGCCAGTAGTACGATCCGCACACGTGGAGGACATGTATGGCCGCACTTGCATACTCGACACCATCGCATACCGTGCCTGAGCCACCGGTTCCGGCCAGTGTATACCGCCGCCTGACCGTAAGCATCGTTGTGCCCGCGCTAAACGAAGCCGAAAATCTGCCACATATCCTACCGCGAATCCCAACGTGGGTGCATGAGGTATTGCTGGTCGATGGTCGTTCGACGGATGACACGATCGCGGTTGCATGCGCGGTGTTGCCCACGGTGCGGATCATCACGCAAGATGGTCGTGGCAAGGGTGCGGCGCTGCGCAGCGGCGTCGCCGCAGCCACGGGCGATATCATCGTGTTGCTCGACGCCGACGGTTCGACCGATCCGGAGGAAATCCCGTATTTTGTGGGTACACTGATCGCCGGTGCTGATTATGCCAAAGGGTCGCGCTTCCTGCACAGCGCAGGGACGGATGATATGCCGCTGTACCGCCAGCTGGGCAACCAGGCCCTGGTGACGCTGACAAACATCCTGTTCAGCACGCGCTATACCGATATCACGTATGGTTACAATGCCTTCTGGCGCAGCTGTTCGGACGCGCTGGCGCTCGATATCGATGGCTGGGCGTGCGAGATTGTGGGTAACATCCGCGTCGCACGTCACGGGCTCCGCGTGATCGAGGTCGCCAGCCACGAGCATCGCCGCATCGCGGGTGAAGCAAAACTTGAGGCATTTTCGGCGGGTTGGACGATCCTGCAGGCGATCTTACGCGAGTTCTTTGCGAAGGTTACCACGCCCCGGATACAGGTGCCGCGCCGTGCCGTCCACCTCGAGGCGTTTGTCGGCCATCACGAGGAGCCGTTGACGTATCTGCGCTATGCGGCACCGACGTTTACGTTCTCACAGATGCTTGATCGCGAGGCTCCAGCCCCGCGCGAACGTGTCGTCGGCGAGTCGTATTAGCGAGGTTTGCATGCAGCCCACACCACGCGTCGCGGTGATTATTGTCCACTGGCGCAACATGGACGATACAATCGAGTGCCTGGGTTCGCTTGCGCGCGTCCCGTATCCTGCGATGGATATTGTGCTGGTGAGTACCGGATCACCTGATTTTGACCGCGAGCAGATTGCGACGTTGTTTCCGGCGGTCACTGTGATCCCGCTCGCGGAGAATCTTGGCTTCGCTGGTGCCAACAATGTGGGCATTCGCCACGCACTCGCGCACGGTGCAGATTTTGTGTTACTACTCAACCCTGATACGATCGTCGCGCCGCAGCTGATCAGCGCGCTGCTGCCAGCGGCACAACTGCCGGGTGTTGGTATCGTCGGGCCGGTCATTACGTATTACGATCGGCCTGATACGGTCTGGTTTGCCGGTGGACGGCACAGCAAGCTGCTCGGCTATTCGCTGCATCCGGGGATGGGCAAGCCGCTCACCACGCCGATTACAGATCGCGATGTCGATTTTATCAATGGCTGCACAATGCTAATCTCCCGCGCGGCACTCGATCATGTCGGTGGAATTTCAGAAGCATTCTTCATGTATTTCGAAGACTTTGAATTTTGTCTGCGCGCGGCGCAGGCCGGCTACCGCTGTCGGCTCGTGGGTGAGCCGCTGGTACAGCACAAGGTTTCGTCGAGCGCTGGCCAGCGTGGATCAAACGCGATGACGCCCGGCAAGGCGTATTATTTTGGCCGCAACCCGTTCCTGGTGCTGCGCCGCACCGCGCGTGGCCTGTGGGCGTTGACCGGCCTTGTGAGCCAGTTTCTGGTGGTGCTACCGTTTCATACGTTGCTCGCGGCGCGCGCCGGGCAACTGGCGGCTATGCTTCCGTATCTCGCCGGCATGCGCGCGGGCATGCGCGGCGAGACGGGCGTATGGCCAACCCTGGCCAATACCAATCGCGACAGACAGACACAACACGGAGCACAGTCTTCATGAATACACGCGCTGCACAGGTGTCGGTGGTGATGCGTACCTACACCGAAGCGCGCTGGAACTGGTTTGTCGATGCGCTCGAATCGGTGCTGGCACAAACAGTGACTCCGCTCGAAATTATAGTCGTCGTTGACCATAATCCAGCGTTGCGCGATCGGGTGGAGCAATATTTTCCGAGCGTACGCGCCGTCGAAAATCCGGGCAGCGCTGGTTCGGCGGGCGCGTGGAATGCGTGTGTCGCGGCCGCGCGCGGCGCGATCGTAGTATTCTTTGATGATGATGCCGTGGCCGCCCCCGACTGGCTGGCGCGGCTGCTGGCACATTATGATGACCCAAATGTACTCGGTGTGGGTGGCGCGATCGTCGGCGAATGGCTCGACGGCCGCCCGCGCTGGTTCCCCGCCGAGTTCGACTGGGTGGTTGGCTGTACCTATACGGGTATGCCGACGCAGGCCACCGCAGTGCGTAACCTGATCGGCTGCAATATGTCGTTTCGCCGCAGCGTGTTTGATGGCATCGGCGGGTTCCGCGAAAGCCTGGGGCATATTGGCGGCAAGCCGATCGGCTGTGATGAGACCGAGCTGTGTATCCGAATCGGCCAGCGCTGGCCAGCGCAGGAGTTGCGCTACGAACCCGCTGCGGTCGTGCGCCATCGGATCCCGACCAGCCGCACCACCTGGCGCTATTTTTATCATCGCTGCGTACTCGAAGGGCGATCAAAGGCGCTGGTCTCGCGGCTAGTAGGTAGTGGTGCCGGGCTCGCATCCGAGCGCGCGTACACGATGAAGACACTGCCGCGCGGTGTGGTGCGTGGGCTGGCGGCAGCCCTGACGAGCGATCGCAGCGGGCTGCAGCGCGCCTGGGTGATCGTCAGCGGTCTGCTGGTCACAGCCGCGAGTTATCTGATCGGACGTGCACAGCAGCTGCGCGCGCGCGCCGCGCACGACGAGCGGCTTGAATCACCGCCGGTCATCGTGCCACAGTAGCAGTCCAGCAGCACACGGAGGTCTTTCGCGTATGGATATTACTGGCAAACGCATCCCGGTTTCGCAGACCGAACACAACGAACAGCGTACCATCGTTGGTACCGGAACGGGCCAGCAGATGCGGCTGTTTTTTATCCTGATAATCGCGGCGTTTGTCGTGACCGCACTCGTCGGCGGGGCGCTCTCGTGGGACGGCAGCTATTTCCTCTTCAGCGCGCTTGATACCGGCGCACCATTCGCGCCACACGGGCGCTGGATCAATGCGATCGCGCAGTATCCGACGCTCTGGCTCAGCCGCGTGACTAGTGATACCAACCTGTTGATGGCGACGTTTGGGCTGGCATATGCACTCTTTCCAATCTGTTCGTTGATCAGCGCCTGGTTGATCGTACGCGATGAGAGCCCAGAGCTCTTCATCTGGATCGCGCTCGGTGCCACATTCGGGCTAGTTGTCGGGCAATTTTCGCTCACCACCGAAGCGCTGATCGCCGTTCACCTCACCTGGCCGCTCGCTGCAGTGGTGATGGTGCCTGCACGGCGCAGTCATATCCCGGCGATTATTATTTTTTCGCTGCTGCTGATCTTCTCGCATCCGACGGCAATTGCTCTGTTTGTCATGCTTGCCGTGATGGCGTTTGTGATCGGTGCGCGCTTCGTCGCGCAGCGTCGGAGCAAGTGGAGTCTCGCTGCCGTATTTTCGCTGCTCTGTGGGATCGTGCTGGTGCGCTTTCTGCTGACGCGCACCGCCTATGAAAACGAACAACTCTCGGTGGCGCGGCTCGAGCAGGCATATGCTACATCGCTCGCGGGCGTCGCGACGCTGGCGCTGGGACTGGTGATGATCGCTGGTCTGGCGCTGTTTATCGCACCACTGGTCGGTGAGCGCCGCTTCCTGCGTTTCGGTCTCTACGGGATCGAGCTTGTCTGCTTGCTTGGCGCAACTACACTGCTCATCCTACGCGCGGCGTTGCCACAACTCTGGACGGGCACACTCGATCTGCGAACCTGGGCACTGTTTATCTCGGTACCGTTCTTTGGCGCGCTGCTGCTCGAGCGGATGATCTCCACCACACGTACGCGTGCGCGGCACACGCGCGAATGGCCGCATCGGAGCAATTCGCTGCTGTTGGTCGGTATCAGCTTTTTTGCAATTATGGCGACGCAAAGCGTCATCTGGCAACAAATGACGACCACACTCACGCGGGAACTCGTACAGAGCCGCTTCAACTGCGTCTCGATTACATCGTTACCGTGGATCGAGCGCACACCACTCAATCACTGGTCAACAACTACCTATTCACTGCTGTTGCAGGGTCGTGCGCCCGAGCGTGTCATCCAGGGCTGGGAGACCTGTACCACCAGCGACTTTACCAGTGGCGTGGCGATCGCACCGTGGGAGCAGCCAGACGCGCACGGCAATGGTTGGTTTGCGCTGGATACAGTACAAACACGGGTGCTCGCCGACCGCCAGCCAATCGACAGCTGCCAATTTAGTGTCGCCGAAGGCTGGTTTTGGACCGAGCGGCGCGGCGCGAGTCGTTGGCATTGGATGGGTCCTGAGGCGACGCTGTTGATCACCAGCAACGATGCCCGGCAGGTTGTGCTGCGCGGCAACCTGCTCGCGGTGGGCCAGGATAATACGCTCCGCATCGCGGCAGGCGCTGCGAGCGATCTGACAATCGCCGCCAGCGCGAAACGCGCGATGGGCTTTGAGCAAACTCTACAACTTCAGCCAGGAGAAAACGTGGTGACGCTCCGCAGTCAGCGGCCGCCGGTGCAATCTGGTTCGGATACGCGTCCGCTCACATTTGGGTTTGAGAACCTGGCCGTCAGTAGTATCGGTCAGGCGCGGGCCTGTCTGCTACGCCCATAGTGTGGGGAGGGCCTCATTTTGCGCATTCTGATGCTGACACATACCTACCCCCCGCTGCTGGGTGGCATCGAGCGTCACGTGCGGACGTTGAGCGTCGAACTGGTGCGCCGCGGTCATTCGGTTGCGGTCGTGACGCTTGGTGATGGCCAACTCCCTACGCGTGATACCGATGCGGGCGTGCGCGTGTATCGGCTGCGCGGCAGTGTCCATCGGCTCGAACGTCTGCTCTTTAGCCACCCCGGTCGCAGTTACTCACCACCGATTGCTGATCCCGAGATCACCTGGCAGCTGCGCGCGATCATCAGCGACGAGCAGCCCGCGATCGTCCACGCTCATAACTGGATGGTTCACGCATTTTTGCCGCTCAAACGCTGGAGCGATGCACGACTGGTGGTGACACTGCACGATTATGGTATGGTTTGTGCGCGCTGGAACTTCATCCGCGATGGCGAACCGTGCGGTGGCCCATCGCCACAGGCGTGCTTACCGTGCGGCGCGCGGCATTTTGGTGCCGCCAAAGGGATCCCGACTGTTGCGCTCGGCTGGTTGAGCAGCCGCTGGGCGTGGGCCGAAGTCGATCGGTTTCTGGCCGTCAGCCGGGCGGTTGCGGTCGGCAATCAACTCGCTGAACACGACGCACCGCACGAAGTCGTACCAAATTTCCTTGGCGATCTGGTTGTCGATCCCGCAACTGCAGCAGATCCGCGTCTGGCCGCGCTACCCACGGCACCCTTTATGCTATTTGTTGGTGCATTGGCGCGTGCAAAAGGTGTGGATACGCTACTGAGCGCCTATGCGCGCGCTGGTGCAGTGCGGCCAATGCCGCCGCTGGTGCTGATTGGTTACGCGACCGGCGATTACATGCTCACGCCCGAACAGCTGCCACCGGGCGTGACGGTCATCAAAGATCTGCCCAATGAGCTGGTCATGGTGGCGTGGCAACGCAGTCTGTTTGGCATCGTCCCGTCGATCTGGCAGGAGCCCTGCCCCACCGTGGCAATGGAGGCGATGGCGTGCGGTCGGGCACTGATCGGCTCGCGCGTCGGGGGGCTGCCGGATCTGATCGATGATCGGCGTACCGGCCTGCTGGTACCGCCCGGCGCTGTCGGCGCGCTGGCGCAGGCGATGGCGATTCTGGTCAATGATCCCGATCTCTGCGCGCGTTTTGGCGAAGCCGGGCGCAAGCGGGTCGCAACATTCCGCGCGTCAACGGTGGTTGAGCGTATCGAAACGATTTACACGCAACTGCTTGGGCAAATGCCTGCCGAGCAAGCCGAATTGGTACAAGAAGCCGAGATACGAACGTGAAGAATGACATTGTAAACCGCACACAGTCGACCACGATCGCGGATACTGTACGTGTGCCAGCGGCTCCATCGGCGCGCGAACTCCGCCGGACGGCATCAATGGCGTGGCTGGTGGGGTCGGGGGGTATCTTGCTGGTCGCCATCAGTTTTGTGAGCGCCCGCTACAATATCTGGTGGTCAGATGTGCCGTTCTGGGTCGGGCTGCTGGCGCTGATTGTGCCGGTCGTTTTGCGCATCCTGCGCCACGATATCACACGTGCCGAGCGAATCGGTCTGGCGGTGTTTCTTGGTGTGGGGCTATATCTGGTCAAGCTCGTACACAGTCCGCAGACCTTCACGTTTTATGATGAGCTGTTGCACTGGCGTACTGTGGCCGATATCCAGGCCAGCGGCGAGTTGTTTGGGCGTAATCCATTGCTACCAATCAGTTCGGCGTTCCCCGGCATGCATAGTTTCACGATCGCATTGATCGAACTCGGCGGGTTGAGCCTCTTCCAAGCCGGAGTCGTTGTCGTTCTCATGGCACGGATTGTCATGTGCTGTTCATTGTATCTGTTGTACGAGCGCCTGAGTGCATCACCCGTCGTGGCAGGTATTGGCACGGTGTTGTATTGCGCAAATCCGTCATTCCTGTTTTTCAACGGGCAGTATGCGTACGAATCGTTTGCGCTCGCGCTTGTACCGCTGGTCTTGCTGGCGCAGGCACGGCTGCTCGGTGACCCGCACAGCGACCGTCCTGGCTGGTATACCGTCCTCTGGATGACGATCGGAACCATCATCGTCTCGCATCATCTCACGACGTATTTTTTGCTCGCCGTGTTATTCGTCTGGACGCTCTTTCCCGTCCTGGTGCCGGGGGGTGTCGCGGTATTGCGCGCTTACGGTGGTGAAATCTCGATCCGTGAACTGCGCCAGACGCTTGCTGGCCGGGTGGCCGATCTCTGGAGCCAGGTGATCTGCCGCACGTCCAGCATGCGGGATCCTGGGCCGGCACGCACGCTGTTGATCGCGAGCGCGGTCACCTTGCTGTGGGCGGTGTTTGTTGCGGGTTCGGTCTTCGAATATCTCGGCTCATACACGCTGAGCAGTCTCAACGAGCTGTTTCTGGTGCTGATTGGCGAGCTGGAAGCGCGGCGCTTGTTCAAAGGCTTCACTGGCGAGGTGGCACCGCTCTGGGAGCAATTTGCTGGCTACGCCGCTGTCTTGCTGGTACTCGGACTATTGCCGCTCGGGTTGTATCGAATCTGGAAACAGCATCGCACTACGCAGCTCGCGTTGACGATGGGCTTTGTTGCGCTCGCGTATCCTGCCAGCCAGATTATCCGCTTTACTGATCTCGGGTTGCAGATCGCGGGTCGTAGCGTCGAGTTTCTCTTCATTCCGATCGCGTTTGTGCTTGCGATCTGGCTGGCAAATCCTGTGCTGCCGCGCAGTCGGCGGCAGGTGCCAAAACAACTGGTCGCGGGCGCAATCATTACACTCTTTGTTGGCGGCATCATCCTCGGCTGGCCGCGCTGGGCGCGTATGCCGCGCCCGTATATCGTCTCCGCCGAGACACGTTCGGTCGAGACAACCGGTCTGGCAACGGCGGAGTGGGTGCGCACACAGCTGCCGCCCGATCAGCGTATTGCTGCCGACCGGATCAACGGTGTGTTGATTGGTGCCTATGGCGACCAGTATCTGGTATCACTCTCGTATGACCGTATCAACATTCCGCAGGTCTATTTTGCGCCGCAGCTCGATGTCGATGAATTGAATGCGCTCGACGTGGGCGATATTCAGTATCTGGTGGTCGACCATCGGCTCTCGACGAGCGCGCCCGTATCGGGCGTCTATTTTGAGCTTGGCGAACCAGACGCCAACCGTCACGTAACACCGATCGCGGCGAGCGCACTCGATAAATTTGCCCGGCTCCCGTTTATGTCGCGCGTGTACACCAATGGCACGATCGACATCTATGCGATTAATAGCGAGCGATTACCATGAGCCAGTTTGTACGTGGGCCAGCGTTTGGCCTGCTGCTTGTAGCTGGTTATACAGCGTTGTTGCTGGTACTTATACTCCTGCCAGCCACCATCAACACCGGGCCGATTCGCCCACTACTCGTGTTGCCATTCGTCCTGTTTGTACCCGGCTGGGTGCTGACAGCTGCGGTGTTCGCCGTCGGGCGCATCGCGCTCGCCGAGCGCCTGATGCTTAGCCTCGGGCTCAGCATGGCGGTGGCGGCGCTGGGTGGATTGCTGCTCAACTTGCTGCCGTGGGGGCTCCGATCGTTGCCGTGGCTCGCATTCTATACGCTGTTCATCGGTGCGTGTCTGCTGGTAGCCGCGCGCCGTGGTGTGCCACTGCTACCCGCCGTCGCATATCGCCTGCCCGACAGGCACACGGGCATGCAGTTGCTCATCGGCGGGGTGTTGATCGCGGGCAGCCTGGGCATCGCGCTGCTGGGTGCGCGGGCACAACCAACGGCAACCTTCACCCAACTCTGGGCACTGCCGGTCGCGGGCGATACGATCGAAGTTGGCGTAGCAAACGATGAGGCGGCGGCACAGACCTACCGGGTTGAACTGCTAACAGACGGCGAGATCGTCCACGCTTGGCCGGCAATCGCGTTGCAACCTGGTCAACAATGGGAAGAGACACGCGCTATCGCCGCGCGTAGCGATATCAATGTGCGGCTGTACCGCGTCGAAGACCCGACGACCGTCTATCGGCAGGCTGTCGTGCGCCGCGCGCCATGAGCACCACACGCCGCTGGTTCGATGTACCGCGCACCACCACCACCCGCGCGCTGCGCTGGGTGCAGGCGAATCGCACGATGTTGAGCAACGCGGGTGCGATGGTGGGCACAGTCGGCGTCAATGCAGTGCTGGGTTTTGCATTCTGGTGGTTTGCCGCGCAACACATCTCGGCTGCACAGGTCGGCATCGCCGCAGCAGCAATTGCCGCAATGCAGCTGATCGGAACGATCAGTATGCTCGGGCTTGGCACCTTGTTGATCAGCCAGTTGCCGCGCCAGAAACAACAGCGCGGCGCGCTGATCGCTACCGCGCTGCTCCTGGCTGGCGGCGTCGGTATGTTGCTCGGCACCGGATTTGCGATCACCGCCCGCTGGCTCTCCCCCGAGCTGGCCGCACTCGCGCGCGACCCGCTGATCGTGGTGCTGTTTGGCGCGGGTGTCGGTATCACCGCCGTCACGCTTGTACTCGATCAGGCGCTGATCGGCCTGCTGTGGGGTGATATTCAGTTCTGGCGTAACGCATCGTTTGCTAGCGTCAAGCTCGGGTTGCTGGTGCTCGCTGCGGCAACTGCGGCGCAGGCCAGTACTACAATTTACATCACCTGGTTGCTGGGCAATCTCGCATCGCTGGCGGTGGTCGCGGGCTGTGTAGTACTTCTCAAGCACACACGGTTGATGCACTGGCCACAGCCGTCCTTGCTCCAGGGGCTGGCGCGCAGCGCATTTGATCATCACACGCTCAATCTGGCGCTCCAGGCACCGGGGCTGCTATTGCCGGTACTGGTCACCGCGTTGCTCTCAGCCGAGATCAACGCCCGGTTTTATATCGCGTGGATGATCGCCGGTCTTGCGTTTGTCGCACCATT
>JAYUYF010000581.1:0-3296 GCA_043752605.1 Roseiflexaceae bacterium | reverse complement strand
TAGGATTGCTTGGTGCATCACCAACGCAGGCGGGTGTGCTGCCAGCAGGCCCAAACATCAAAGTGACCGACCCGGCGCTTGGTGATGATGACGCGCGTAGCCCCGACATCGCCGCGCAGGGTATGTGCGCTACGCGGTCTGGCTGGACGAACGCTTTGGCAGTACGCTGAAGGAAGAGGTCTTCTTTGCGCGTTCGGAAGACGGTGGCCAGACCTGGGGTACGAACAAGGATATCAGTCTCGACGGTTTCGACGGGGCCTCCGGTGGGTACCTCGAAGATCCGGCGATCAGCGTCGCACCAAATGGCCATATCTGGGTAGTGTGGGGGCTGGAGCAGTGTGGCTTTGGCAATTGTGGAACGACAGACTACGACAACGATGTGCGGCTGGCACGCTCGACCGATGGTGGCGCGACCTGGGCTGAATATCTGCTCTACGATGGCCTGATCCCGGGTGGTCTTGTCGATGTCGAGCAGGCAGTGCAGATCTATGCCTACGACGACCGCGCGGTCGTGATGTACGGTGCGCTCAACCAGAACGGGATCGGCTTTGATATGTTTGTGGCGACGATCACGCCGACGCAAACCGGCTTGAGCGCAAACCGGATCAAGGTCAGCAGTGGGGTTGCCAGCGGCCGCGACGGCAGCGCTTCTGGCCTCTCGCAGTTTGTCCGCATGTCGCTCGCGGTGCGTGGCGAGACGGTCTGCGCGGCGTGGGAGGATCAGCGCGGCGTGGGAGGATCAGCGCGGCCAGCCGGGCGGGCGCTTTGCAATCTACGGCAATTGCTCGACCAACGGTGGTCGCACGTTTGGCGCGGATTTCCCGATCACGGGCAGTGATGATTACCTGCCAAAACTCGCGTTTGCACCCGATGGCAAGCTCTATATTGCGTATAAAGATGAACTGGAGCGCGATATCTTCTTGCGCAGCTCGGCCGACAATGGCGCAAGCTGGAGCGCACCGCTCCAGGTGAGCAGAACCGCGAGCACCCGCGAAATCTTTGATTTTGATATCGCGGTCGACCCGAACGGCCAGATCGTGATCGCCGCACCGATCATCGATTTCCGCGAGAGTGACCTGTATCTCTACACCTCGATCAACGGCGGGCAGACGTTTGCCGCCTACGGGCCGGTGGAAGATGGGCAGGGGCGTAATCCGACCGTCTCGGCGCAAATCAAACCGGAACTGATTATCACCGGTGATACAGGCAGCGCCGTTGCACAGGTCGTCTGGGAGGATACACGCAACGCGGGCGATGAGATCTGGAGCCGTGCGTGTCAACCTCGATAGCACATCACCCAGCGCACCTGCGGCGCTGAGCGCCACCAGTGGTGACAGCTCAACACGCCTCCAATGGCGCGCCGCCAACGACACCAACGGCGTCGCCGGCTATCATGTGTTCCGCGCCACAGCCGCAGGTGGCCCATATACCCAGGTCACGTCACGACTGGTGACCGCTACCGCATACCGCGATGTGGGGCTGCCCGCAGGCACCTACTTCTATCAGGTGGTCGCCGTCGATTCGACCGGCAATCCCGGCCCGGCGTCGAACGAGGCCAGCGCGGCGGCGACCGTTGGGGGCGACCTGAGCGGGCTCAACGGCACGATCTATTTTGAAAACGACGACAACGTGATCAGCGTGCGCGAGGTGGCGGGTGGCACGCCGCGCACGATCGCGCCGGGCCAATCGCCAAACCCGACCGCCGATGGCCAGCGGCTATTCTATATTCACGAAAACAATCTGATCGTGCGCAATCTGGCCAATGGTGCCGCGCAGACGTTGTACACCTACACCGATGGGTTGAGCAACCTCGATATGGCGGCGGATGGCAATAGTTATGTCGCGCTGCATCAGGAGTTTCTGGCCGCTCCAGGCGTGCCGGGCGGCACCTGTTTTACCTTCGATATCAAACTGCGCACCATCACGCCAGCGGTAGAGACGTTTCGTACAAACAATGATTTGCACACACGCGTGACGCTCGCAGACGATAAGCTCTTTATCGCATCGACCAACGCCGGGTTCTGCACCACCGTCGCGATCGACTCGTTTACACCACCCAAACTGTGTATCACCAGCGTCGCGCGCCAGGTCGAGACATGCCTCACCGATACAAAATATGAAGACCCGAAATTTGCACCAAACAGCCGCACGCTGGTGTTTGTGGCGAACTTCTCGGGCCAGCCTGAGCTATGGAAGGCACGCGTAGGAGACGATAGCACTCTGAGCAACTTCACGCAGCTCACACGCAGCCCGGCCAACCAGCCGGTAGCCATGCCAAACTGGTCGAGCGACGGCAACTGGATCGTCTTCGCACGCGATGTTGACCCGGCAGCGGGTAAACCGACGCGCTACGAGCTGTTTGCTGTACGCTCGGATGGCGACAGGTTGCGCGCGCTGGGCATCAGCGGTAAGGATCCGGCACCGGCCTGGGTTGGCAGTGGCCCGCCGGGACAATCGACGGCCAATCTGACGCCGCAAGTGTATGTGTCGCTGGTGCGTAAGCCGTAGGTAGGGGATGGGATGGCGTGGGGATCCTTGAAGAGACGCAAAATTTTGCGCCATCGCCATCGCCATCGCCATCGCCATCGCCATCGCCATCGCCATCGCCATCGCCATCGCCGTTGTCTTTACGTCCCAATCCGCGTACGCGCCAGCGTTGCCTGTGCCATGCGCAGATTTGCGGCATCGATCATGTTACCCGCCACCCCGATCGCACCCGCGCTCGCCGCCTGTGCGGCTGTATAACGCTCGATGACATCGTGCGCGTGCGCGAGTTCGGCTGCTGTCGGGCTAAATGCGGTGTTGACCGTGGCGAGTTGGGCGGGATGGATACACTGTTTGCCGTCGAACCCGAGGGCGCGCGCGCTGGCGCAGCTTGTCGCCAGCCCGGCGTTATCACGATACGCGGCGTAGGGGCCATCGAAACAGTGCAGGTCAAACGCACGCGCAGTGGCGACGATCGCGTGCATCACCGCGTGCCAGCGGTGGCCGGGGTAGCTGGTGTCGGCCAGATCGGGGACACCGATCTGCGTCAGCGGCGCACCGATCGACGCGGCGTAATCGCCCGGCCCAAAGATCAGCGCGCTGAGCCGCTCGGATGCGGCGGCGATCTCGCGGAGGAATACAAAACCGCGCGCGGTCTCGATCTGGGCCGCAATGCCGATCGGGTGTGGCAGCTGATACGCTGCCTCGATCTGCGTCAGGAGAGTTGCAACAAACTGCACATCAGCCGCCGCTTCGGTTTTGGGTAGCATGAGCAGGTCAATCTGCGCGCCCGCCGCTTCGACAACATCGAT
>JAYUYF010000580.1:0-3297 GCA_043752605.1 Roseiflexaceae bacterium | reverse complement strand
TACTAATGTGCGGCCCGGTAGTAGCGGCGCAGATCGCCGAGTCGTCGTACAGCGCACGGTCGTCGTAATCGCGGTTCGCCCCTTCGGCTTCGCTCAGGGCAGGCTCCACCGGGCATGCGCTTCCCAAGCGGCCACGGCCACGCCAACGCCTACCACCAGCGGTGGCGGCGGCAATGGCAATGGCCCAATGGCATTCCGCGACGCCGCCCCCGCAGCCCGCGCGGGCCAGATCGACCTGCCGTTCCTGGGGAGCGGCGGATCGGCGGCGACCGGCCCGAACGCGAAGGGCGGCACGACGCAGCGGCGGGCTGAAGCCCACCGCTGGGGGCAACGCCCGCTGACGCGGGCTCGTGATGTCAATGCCTGCGCGGTTCGTCGCAACCGGGCATGCGCTGCCTCATCAGCCACGGGCACGCAACCAGCCGCCTTGCGGGGTGGCCTGGCGGGGAGCTAGCGCCCGCCAGCGGGGGTTCCGGGGGCGGCGCCCGCCGGACGCTGCGGCGCGTAGCCGCACCCAACTCACGGGAGCCCCGTGCGACAATGACCACGGCACGTTAACACGAAACACAACTGGCGGTACGCCGCGATCTGATGCGCTCGGCAGCGTGCGCGCCCAGCTGACGGATGCCGGTGTTGTGGTTGCAACGCAGCGCTACGATGCCTGGGGATCGCCGCGTCAGGCGCAGCGCGGTTCACCGGCGAATTGCAACGACCGGGCGGCGACGTGTACCTCCGCGCGCGCTGGTATCAGCCGCAGCGGGGGAGCTTTGCGAGCGTGGATCCGTTCGCAGGATTCGCCGAGACGCCGTATAGTCTTCACCAGTATGCGTATGCGTACTCGCAGCCGAATTTGCTGACCGACCCGCGTGGGCAGAGTCCATTGGCGTGTCTCCCGTTCTTTGCCACGGGTGTGGGCGCATCGATCGGTGGTGGCTGCCTCGTCCTCGCTGCAGTGGCAATTGGTGCCGTTGCCCTGGTCGGGTTCGCGCAGATGACCCCGACGCCAGCGCAGCCGCCGGTCGTCATGCCATTTCCCGTGCCACAGGAGCAGCATTTCCGGTTACCGGGTTTTGATCTGGGTGGCGTGTGTCCCGAAACACGCTTTATTTTCGTCGCCAGCGACCCCGTCCTGATGTAGTTGGTTGGCGGAATGATCCGCACCACAGCTTCCACAGCGGTGAATCTCGGCATCCGGATCGCGACATTCCCGTTGCCCGAGACGCAGAAGGCAGTCATTTACGCGGCAAACAGTGGCCCTGGTCGCCTCAGGGCAGAGCCCGGCGCCAAGATCTCACAACAGGAACAAGACATTGCAGACCTCCTTGTTCGTGAGGGTAGGGATGTTGTTGCACGCGCTGAACCGGGCCGTGTCCATAAGGAGCGGAGGTCTGACTTTTTTGTTGATGGTACCCGTACGGAACTCAAGACAGTATCGAACCTGACCGGAGGAGATATGTCCGCCGGTCTAGCCGGCCGTATCCAGTCAGGAGTCGGACAGGGTGCACATATCATTATCGATGCTCGCCGCCAGCATGGCATGACAGAGGCAATCGCTAACCGCGCGATTAGGCGTGCCTACGGTGCGTTCGCTGATCGAGGTGATACGCGTGTCCAGAATATCAGGGTCATCGGTCCCGACTTCGATCTACGCGTACCCTTCAATCCATAGGAGATCGCCATGCAAAGCTTAGCGAAGACCGTTGACGAATTACAGTACCGTATCGAAATGGATCTGGCGGCATTTCACGGTGACATGCCGGAACGGAACGCGCTCGCTTGGCATGGGTATCTCGCTGGCGTGTTTGAATGGGGCATTATTGATCTCCGTGCATATCGCGTGTTGAGAAGTATGCTTCCCCGCATCGCTCCTCCCAGCCCTATCGAAGTGATTTTCCTTGGGCGGCCGGACACGAGCTGATGCCCCCTCGCGTGGATCCACGCCATGCGACCGGTGGGTAGGAGAGCGTCCGCCAATCAGGAGGAGCACGAGGAAGACCAATCCGCACACGGCCGAGCAGATCGTCACGATTGTCGAGCAGGCAGTGTGGGGCGAGCAAATGATCGGTGCGGTCTGCCGCGAGTGCGGCATTGCCACACTGAGGCCAGGGCCGGAGCGCCCAGTGCGCAGGCAACGGGTGCCTCGCTCCGCTCGGCATGACACTGGGCGCGATGCAGGCAGTCCAGAAACCCTTCGGGTCGTGATCGATCGCGCGATCGGTTGATACGCAGGCCAGACCCGAAGGGGTGATCATCGATCGGCGTTGGTGCGCGCCGTTGGTGGCGCGGTGCGCCGCAACCGGGCATGCGCTGCCGGATCGGCCACGGGCACGCAATCAGCCGCGTTTGGGGGTGCGGGGGCGGCTGCGCGGTGCTACACTACTGCGCCGCACCATAGGTCGCCTGATAGACGCTGGTAGTGCCACGCCCATCCGTGAGCGTGCGACTGGTGACCCGGCGACGATTGTCGAACATATTGTGCCAGCCTGCGGGTGAGATATGGGTGTAGCTGGATGCACGATCGGCGTAGTACTGACGGATATTTTCGTAGGCACAGGTGAGCACGCCGCCCTGCCCGTTGCAGCGATCGATGGACGACTGTTACGGCGTGGAGCTGCGTAACACCGGCAGCACGTGCGCGCCGAGCAACTCGATCGCGTGCAGCGGATCGGGGCCGATTGGCGGGCCAAAGCTGAGATGGCGTGCGCCCGCCGCGACCAGGCCACGCAGGCGTGGCAGCAACTCGGCGGGTGTACCGACGATCCCGATCCGCAGCATCGCATCCGTCACCAGCGCGGCCGCCGTCTCGGCATCGCCCAGGGTCTGGAGCGCGTGGCGGATCGGCACGAACTCCGCGCGTGCCACGCCCAGCGCGCCGAGGATGTCATCGCTCAGCGAATAGCCATAATACGCGATCTTGTCGCGCAGCACGCGCTCGGCCGCTGCGCGGTCTTCGGCCACCGAGACCCAGATGCAGGCCGCCAGATCCACCTCGGCCAGATCGCGCCCGGCCTGCGCCGCGCCGGCCGCCACCTGCTGCGCCACATCGGTGTAGCGTTCAGGCGGAAAGAGCAACGGCAGCCCACCGTCGGCCGCTGCGCCGATCAACTGTTGCATCTTTGGGCTCATCGCACCGAGATACAGCGGAACCTGGCGCGTGCTGAAGCGCAGGTAGGCTTCCGGGCTCCACGCCGGATGCGCCGCCGCGCCACGCTCGCCGGCAAACAGGGCGCGCAGCGCGTGCAGTGTCGCGGCGGTGGTGGCCAGCGGCTGCGGTTGCGGCAGGCCCACCCAGCCAAG
>JAYUYF010000579.1:0-8152 GCA_043752605.1 Roseiflexaceae bacterium | reverse complement strand
GCATCGAGGCCAGCCGCTCCATGAATTCGCCCGAGACCGCATCGCGCGGCAACACGCGGTTGAGTACCACACCATCGACCGGGTAGCCAAACAGCGAGAGATACGTCAGCGCGCGCTGGCCTTCTTTGATAACCATGCGTTCGGGGTTGACCACCAGCCGGTAGCTGCTCACCTCGGGGTCGGTCAACGTCTCGCGCAGCGCCTCGACGCCCTTTGTCAGCTTGCTGAGCGTATCGAACGCGTTGGTGGCCGGGATCAGGGCGCGCACCAGCGGCCGCGCGATATTTTTGGTGCCGGGATCCCAGTCGGCCACGCGCGCGGCGTACCACTGAAACGTCTCGGGCATCGTCAGCAGCCGGATGGTCTCACCCGTTGGCGCAGCATCGACGATCACCGCGTCAAAGTTGCCCTCACGTGCCTGGCGGCGGATATGCAACAGGCTGACAACCTCTTCCATACCGGGAATGATCGCCAATTCTTCCGAGGCCACATCATCCACACCGCGGCGCTTGAGGATCCCGGCCAGATACGTGCGCAACTCCCCCCAGTGCTTGCGCACCTCCTCGAGTACGTTGATCTCCTGCGCCCACAGATTGCTGGTGAGCTGCGTTGGCTCGTGGCTCAGCGGCGTGTCGAGCGCATCGGCCAGGCTATGTGCGACATCGGTGCTCACCACCAGCGTGCGCTGGCCAAGTTCGGCCGCGCGTACCGCAGTCGCTGCTGAGGTCGTCGTCTTGCCGACGCCACCCTTGCCAAGATACAAAATCAGGCGCATGCGCGCTCCTGTCAGTTAGTCACTTCTGCTACCAGGTGAGACGCGGCAACGCGTGCGGGTGTTGCAGTCAAAAACGAGTCTGTCTCCTTTCAAGATCTGTGCAACCCGATTCAATCAATGCGCGTATAATGCGTATAGCGCGATACGAACACGCGAACCGAAATGGAGCGAGGATCATGTCAAAAGCACCAGTACGTTCGGGCGGGCTGCCCATGGGGGTCATTGGACCAATTTTACTTGTCGTGTTGCTGCTCGGTGCCGGAGCAGCGACGATGCGCTATGCGCAGATTGACGAAGGTCAGCGCGGGATTATCATTACTCAGGGTGCGGTCGAGGGTGTCCAGGAGCCAGGCATTTTCTTCCGCGTGTTTGCACCATTCACCCGTATTGCGGTCGTCAATGTGCGGCGGCAGACGCGCCAGATTACTCAGAATGTCGCGAGCAGTGACAAACAACTCTACGATATCGATATCCAGGTCGATTATAGCCGCCGCACCACTGCCGAGGACTTACAGCAGCAGTATGGCCGGATCGGTGCCGATGATGACCAGCTCAATCTGCAACTCGATGGCTTTATCAATGAAGCCTTGAAGAGCGCCAGTACGCAGTTTACGCTCGACCAGGCGCTGAGTGACCGCGGCACATTCAGCCAGCGCATTCGTCAGTTCCTGACGACCTCGCCCGGCGAGGGGCAAGCTGGCCCGATCGACCAGCTCTACGTCAATCTTGAGTCGGTCAAGGTGCTCGATATCAAGGTGAGCGACGAGTACGCACGGTTGTTGAGCGAGAAGGCCAATCTCGAGGTGCAGATCGAGACCGAGGAGAAGCGCCGCCAGCAGATCGAGGCACAGCAGTCGAACAATCTGTTTAGCGCCGAGCAGGAGGCGAAGGTCTCGCTGACGACCGAGAAGGGCCGCACCGCATCAGCGCTTGAGGCCGCGCAGCGCGAGGGCCAGGTGCGTGCCATTCAGGGCCGCTACTGGCGCGAGAACCCCGAACTGCTCGAGCTCCGCAGGCGCGAACTGCTGGTCGAGATGATGCAGGGTGGTAACATGTGGTTTGTCGACCCCGACACCAACATTACGCTGCTACTCAACCGCATGGCCACCGATGGGACATTACCGACAGGTGCGCTGCCGGTGCCCGGCTCACCCACTGCGCCGAGCACTGATACGCCCGCGCAGCCGCTGGCACCCGCCGCGCCGGTGGTGCCCGCCACGCCCGCCGCCCCGACGACGCCGTAATACGGATCGTCCCCGTGTGATCGGTGGGGCCATCGTAGCCACCGTCCCGTAGTTCCGTAGGGGCAAAGCATTCGCAGCCGGCTTGCAAGCCGGCTGCGAATGCTTTGCCCTTACACCAGGCATGATCGGGTGCCCCCACCAGGCATGATCGGGTGCCCCCACCGGGCATGATCGGGTGCCCCCACCGGGCGAGATCGCGGGGGCATATCCCGCACGATGCGCCGTTATTCGTTCGCCGCCGGGATATCCAGTGTCTGCAGCACCCGATGCGCCTTGAGCGCGATCCACATCGCCAGCCGCTCATCTGCCTGATCGGGATCGAGCCCGGAGATCTCGCGGATCCGGCCGATGCGGTACAACAGCGTGTTGCGATGCACGTGCAACGCCTCGGCCGTACGCGCCAGATTGCCAAGGTTATCAAAGAACACATCGAGTGTCTTGAGCAGTTCGGCACCCTGCTCGCGGTCATACTCGGCGAGCGCGGCCAGCGTCAGCCGATAGAATTCCCATAACTCCTGCGATTCGCGCAGCAAGATCAGCAGCCGGTAGACACCTAGATCGCCAAACGCCAGCACGCGCGAGCTATCGAGCAACTGGCGTCCGATCCGCAGTGCCTGCTCAGCCTCGCGCAGCGAGCGCTGCCACGCACCGGTGTTCGCCGCCTCGCGCCCGAGCGCCACCGCCACGCCGGTCATCTCTGGCCGCAGCCGGGCGCGCAACGCCTCGGCCTGGTCGAGCACGCTGCGCCCGCGGTCATCCGTGGCGATATAGCACAAAACTCCGTCGGCGCGGCGCATCAATGGTGCGGTAATCCCGAGTGCTCCCAGCGCGGCGCTCACCGCCGCCAGCGCGCGCTCGGGTGTCAGCGCGGTATCGCCAGTTGCGCACAACAGCGCCGTGTGTGGGCGCGTCAGGTCGTAGCCCAGTTCGCGGCCACGCTGATGCAATGCTTCGATGTCGGTCGGTAGACCGGCCAGCACCGCCTGGACAAAATCGCCGCGCAGCCGCTCCTCGGCCGCCAGCACCGCGTGCTCTTTTGCCAGTTCGAGCGCCAGCGCGGCCGCACCCTGCTGGGTTGCCAGTCGATCCCAGTCGTCCACTGCATCGCCGCACAACGCCAGATAGCCGAGCCGATCACCCCCCGCGCCCAGCACCTGCACCCAGAGCGTCTGCCCGAGATGATGCACCAGCCCGACCTGGCCGACGGGGAGCGTTTGCAGGGCGACGCGCGCACTGCCGCGCGCGCGCATTGCGCGCACTTCGCCGCCGCTGCTGTAGCACGCCGCCCCGCGCCCGGTACGATCGGCGAGCACATCGATCAGACCTGCCGGGCCATCACCTGCGAGCGATCGCTGGGTGAGCACGGCCGCCAGTTGCGCGGCGCGGCGCTCGATCTGCGCTTCGTAATCGCTGATCAGGCGTTGCACTTCGCGCTCGACTTCGCGCAGATCGACGGTATCTGGCAGGCGCAGCAGCGGCAACCGCAGATCGTCCGCCATCTGACGTGCCGCCTCGTCGATTGTGCCCTGCACACAGATCGCGGCGATCGGCACTGGCGCGAGCCGCTCCACCAGCGTGGCCAGCGTTAGTGTGTCATCGAGCAGCCGCAACTGGTCGAGCGCGACGATCGCGAGTTCGCCACCACGCAACTGCGCGAACAGCGGCGGCGTGGCACGCGGCGTGATCACCCAGGTGACCTGGTGCGTCTGCCCGATGGCTCCTGCTGCCAGTGTGGTGCCGGCTGGTAGCGCGAGGCGAATGACATCACGAACCGTGATCGGTGGCATCTTGGTGTTCCCGTGCGTAACGTTGATTTGATTATCTTAGCAGATTTTTGTGGTATCTGTGCGCGCTGCTTCGGTTATTTTGTACAAACCCGGCCAGTTTGTGCCATCTGTCACGATGACAGAATCGGTGATGTTTGCTATCATAGTGTGGAGTATCATGCACTGGTATACTGTTTGCCTGTTATCTCGGCGAATCGCGAATAGCGTGCGGAGGACCGTGTGACCGATCTCACTCCACTTGTGACGGCCGAACAGTTGCCTGCTGAAGCGAGTGCCGCGCGCGCGCGCCTCGCCTGGCGTCAGATCTGGCTCAAAATTTGCAGTATTACGCCGCGCGCCCTCGCCCGTACGCTGATCACCTTGACGCTGGCTTCGGTCGTGCTCTGGCTGATCATCATTAGCGGGCCGGTACTACTGCCGTTTCAGATCGGTGTGGTGCTGGCGTATCTGTTGATACCGGTCATCAGCTTCCTTACCCGCTATGTCCCGCGCTGGCTGGCGATCCTCGCCGTATACGCTGTCGCGGCCGGGCTGGCGAGCCAGGCGGTTGCGTTTATCGTTCCGCCACTGATCCAACAGGTCGAGACGCTGATCAACTATGCGACAAACCCCGATACCCTGACAAACCTCAATCTGCAACTTCGCGAAGCGATCGTTGTGCTTCCCGAGCAGCTTCAGCCACTGGTGTTGCAGGCCGTCGATCGGGGGGCGGTCACCTTCCGCGAGAACTTTGGCAGCTACGCGCAGCAGTTGATCGAGATGCTAGCGGGCGGGGCGCTGAGTGTTGTCGGCGCATTTTCATTTATCATCGGCCTGTTTGTTGTGCCTGTGTGGCTGTTTTTTGTCCTGCGTGATGTCGAGCCGGGCCGTACGGCGTTTGAGGGCGCGTTGCCGCCGGGTATCCGCGCCGATGTGATCGCGATGTTGCGGATCATCGACCGCGTGTTCAAGAGTTTTGTGCGCGGCCAGTTGCTCCTTGGCCTGATCGTCGGCACGATGAGCTATGTGGGCCTGACTGCGCTGCAAATGGCGGGCGTCGAGGGGATTCGCTTCACCGTGCTGCTGGCGGTCTTTGCCGGCGTCACCGAGTTTATCCCGTACCTTGGGCCGCTGCTGGGGGCTGCGCCGGCGCTGATCGTCGGCTTCTCACACTCGGTACAGACCGGGTTGTTTGTCTTGCTGTTGTATTTTATCATCCAGCAGCTCGAGAATGCGTTTCTGGTGCCCTACATCGTGGGTCAGGCGCTCAATATCCACCCCGGTATCCTGATTGTGCTGATGATCATGCTGAGCCAGTTCGGCATCTTCTGGATCATCCTGGCTGCGCCGCTCGCAGCAATCACGCGCGATCTGTATGTCTATGCGATGGGCCGCTTGAGCGAGCTGCCCCGGCCTGTCGGATTGCTGCCGGGCAGGCCGGTTAATTCAGGCCCGCCGCCGCAACAGGACGAGCAGCGCACCACCACCGCCGACGAGCAGCGCGAGCAACAGGTTGTTGCTGAGCAGCAGCAGCACCAGCGCGATCACCGCACACAGAAGTAACAGTGGCATGACGGCCGAGATAACGATCGTCTGTGGGCTGGTCTGCGGTCCACCACGGGTACCCGCAGTGCCATCAAGCGGGTGGCCGACGCCACGCTCGCCGAGGAACGCCGGTGCGTCGGCCGCCTGCGTGGGAACACCCAGGTTGCTCGCCTCAGCGCGGGCTGCTGCCCGCCAGTCGTACTCGGGCTCCGTTTTGGTGCGAAACAGATGAAAGCTGGCGATCTGCACGGCCGCCGGGTGCAGCGCGGTGAGTTGCGCCACTGCGCGCCGGTCTTCTGGGGTAAAACGGATCGGCCCCTCACCCAGGTAGGCGTCGGTCAGGAGCGCCAGATCGGCCTTCGAGAATGCACCAATGCGGATCGGCATCACCGGCTCACTCAGCGGTGGCGGGACGGTGCGGCACGCACCCGTAACCAGCAACGTGCCGCTGCGCGCGATCCGCGCCAGCGCTTCGAGCATGTCGCTTCCCCAGCCAGCAGCCAGTGCGGCATCGAGATTGTCGAGCGCGATCAGGACACGTGCGCCCGCTTCGATCACCGCCACATCCAGTGCTGCCGTCGTATCGCCACTACTGCGAAGTGCGCGGGTGAGGGTGGTGTACACGTGGCTGGCCGAATCGGCGCGCGCGACATCGAGGTAGTACGCGCGCATCGTTGGGTCATCGAGATTGGCCGGCGCAGCCGCCACCAGATGGCTGAGCAATGATGATCGACCGATCCGCGCGCCACCGTAGAGCAGCGCCGGGCGGCGTGCATCGAGCGCATCAAAGACCTGCGAAAGCTCAACCCAGCGGCCGATAAATTGCTGCGGATCGGTGATGCGATCGCGCGGTGTGAAGGGATTTATTTGCATCGGGGTGCCGAAAATGGTATACTACTACGAGCGAGATCCGGGAGCGGTGGAAAGTGGGTCACGACCCACTTTTCTTGTTGTTACCGATCGTTTTAAGGATAGCACACGGCAGCGCAATCTGCGGCGTATGCAGCGGCGAAAGAGCGGGGGAGTATGAAGAGCGATTTTCACGCAGCGATTCTGCAAATCGCATCCGAGCGTGGGATTCCCAAAGAAGCCATTATCGATGTCATGGAAAAGGCGCTCGTCACCGCCTATCGTCGCACGCTGGGCACCAATCCGCCGCCGATCGAGGTCAATGTTAAGCTCGATGCCGCCACCGGTCAGGCGCGCGTCTTCGCTGAGAAGCAGGTCGTCGATGAGGTCTTTGATGACCGTTTCGAGATCGAGATTGGTGTCGCGCGGCGTGTCAAATCCGATGTCGAGATGGGCGAGACACTTATGGTCGAGAGTACGCCAAACGATTTTGGCCGGATTGCGGCGCAGACTGCCAAGCAAGTGATTTTGCAGGGCATTAAAGAAGTCGAGCGCGAGCATATCTATGGCGAATATATGGATCGCGAAGGCGAACTGGTGACGGTCACGGTGCAGCGTATGGCGCGCGGTAATGTGATCCTCGAGCTTGGTAAGGCCGAGGCGATTTTGCCGCCCAAAGAGCAGGTCGATGGTGATCGCTACTATCATGGGCAGCGGCTCAAAGTGTATCTTATGGAGATCCGCAAAGAAGATCGCGGCCCGCGCCTGATCGCATCGCGTACGCACAAGCAGTTGATTGTGCGGCTGTTCGAGATGGAAGTACCTGAAATTTACAACGGCACTGTCGAGATAAAATCGTTGGCGCGCGAGGCTGGCCTGCGCACCAAAGTCGCGGTTGCGGCGCGCCAGGAAGGGATCGACCCGGTCGGGAGCTGTGTCGGTATGCGCGGTATCCGTATTCAAAATATTGTAAATGAACTGAATGGCGAGAAGATTGATGTCGTGCAGTGGTCGAATGACCCGCACGAGTTTATCGCCAACGCGCTTTCGCCCGCACAGGTTGTCGAGGTACATCTGCGCGATGAGGAACACGCCGCGACGGTGATCGTGCCGGATAAACAGCTCTCGCTCGCGATCGGCAAAGAGGGCCAGAACGTGCGGCTGGCCGCCAAGTTGACCGGCTACCGAATCGATATCAAGAGCGCGTCGACGTTAATCGATGAGGAACGTGAGGCTGCTGACTTCCGCGAGGTCGCCGATGCGGAGATGTCGGCCACCGAGACGGCGCTGGTGCAGGCGAAGCTCGAGGAACGCGAGGTGCGCGCCGATGGAACGATTATCTTCCAGAACCAGCGCTACGGGCCGCTGGGCGATGATCTCGTCGGCGAGGTGGTGACGCTGCGCGCGACGCCCGAGAAGATTTACATCTATCGCGCCGACCAGTTGATCGCATCGTATCTGCTTATCGAAGATCAGCACGGCACGATAATCGCAGTTCAGCCTGACGGGGCCTAATTGGTACAAGGTGCAGGTGCAATACCCGTGAAACAGAAACACATCCCGCAACGCACCTGCATCGCGTGCCGCAAAATTGGTGGCAAGCGTGGTCTCGTGCGGCTGGTTCGCACCGAGACGGGCGGTGCCGCAGTAGACCAGACGGGCAAACGCCCGGGGCGCGGGGCGTATCTCTGCTCTGAGCCACTGTGCTGGGAGCAGGCGGTTCGTCGTCAGGCGCTGGCGCGTGCGCTGCGTATCACGGCGTTGCCAGCGGCCGATCTTGAAGTATTGACACAGTTTGCGGCGCAGTTTGCCGCCCCGGCCGCCGAGGCGACGACCGAGGATCGATGACGACGACCCAGCCGGGCCGCCGCGAGGAGTAGATTTGCATGCAGTATAGTTCGGGTTTGATATATCAGGCAGGTTCACGCGCTGAGGCCGCCGCACACTATCTGGGCGGTGGTTTTGGTGGTGGT
>JAYUYF010000578.1:0-3300 GCA_043752605.1 Roseiflexaceae bacterium | reverse complement strand
TCCAGCTTGGTGATGATCCGCCGGGCTTCTGCGGCGGGAAACGCCACGTACAGATTGGCGGGCGTGTGCGTGTTCAGGTTGTCCTGCACGACACGGATTTTGGTCGCATCCGGGAAGTGGATGTCCACCAGATCTTGCATACACTGCGCCCAGTCCCGTGCCGTCCGTTGCGGTGTCACCTTGACGTGTCGCCAGCCAAGCGCGGGCGCGAAAAACATGAATAGGTTGCCGGTGCCCTCACGACGATATGCGTAATCGATGCGCGCCGGTTGCCCGGGTTCAGGTGGCAGCGATTGGCGCGTCTCACTGATCAGCTGATAGGGTGACTCAGCGAAACAGACCACCGGATAGGCTGGGTCAGGCGCTGCTTCGTACAGATCCAGCACATCTTCCATGCGCCAGACGAACTCCGGACTGACGCTCGGCAGGCACCATTCGGCGACCAGCCAGGGTTTTAGCCCCCCTTTTTGCGCGTCCGGCGGACGGTTTCGTCAGAAATGGCGTCAACCACTTTGAGTTCGACCAGTTTGTCGGCCAACAGGCGCATGCTCCCGCGCGCATACGGCTCCGGCGCGGCGCTACCGGCGGTGGCGACCAGCAGCGCTTCCTGTTTGCCGTCGAGCTTGCGCCGCGCTCCCGGGCGCGGGAGATCGTGCAGCGCGCGGTCGAGATTTCCCGCGACAAAGCGCTGGCGCGTGCGTTCGACCGTCGCGCGCCCGACATGGAGCGCATCGGCGATGGCCTGATCCGTGGCCCCGTCGGCCGCATGCAAGAGGATGTGTGCCCGGCTGATGGTGCGTGCCCCGGTCGTGCCCTTCTTCGTCAGATTGCGGAGCGTTGCGCGATCGTCGTCGGTCACGTCAACCACATATTTCTTGCGCATAGCCATCCTCCCAGCCGTATCGCGAGTACTGGGAGGGAGTATACCTCAGATCTACCATGGTTGACCACTAGCAGATGATCGGTCGAAACGGAAGGCATTTGAGTCTCACATGAGTCTCAAATATGGCAACAACATAGGTCTGGTCGGAGCGATTTCAAATGATGAATCAAAACCACGAACAACAGATCGGGTGCCGGTGGTGTAGCACTTACCCTATTCGTTGTTCGTGGTTTTGCGATGGCGAAGTAGCCCACTTGATCATATCTTGGCAACCAACGATCGCGCGTACGCGCAATATGCGGTATGACTCAGGCTGCACTGAAGGTCGTCACTGTCGTCGGAGACGATACATTTGAAGGAAGGATGTGATGACCAGCCGCATCATCGATCTCCCAACGGAACTCTTGCGCAGCTCCAACGCGAAACACAGCGTCAGGGATAGGCTGCGCCCGAACTCGCCCGGTCAGTGCTCACGGCACATCTGGCACACGCCGCGCCAGACCAACATATCTACCCGGAACGCACATCAGCGGTGCGCAGGCGGCTGGCAGCCATGCACGATACCGATATGATTGTGCCACCCCAGGGGACACCCGCAGCTGCCAGTTGGTTGCTGGCGACGTGGGATGCGATCGACGCCGCTGCGGCAAACGAGCCCCAGGAGGCGAGGGCATGAACGCCCGAACGCTGATGTGACTGCGCTTGATAGTGATGGGTGATGTCATCGTCGCCGCACGGCTGCTCCCGACGCTGATGGTCTTCGACACCACGCCCGGCGGGATCGGGATCAGCGAAGCGGCGTTTGCACAGCGCGCCACCGTGCTTGCGCGTGCTGAGCGGATGCTGGTCGAATAAGCTCAAGCGGGGTTTGTGGATAGGACCTGGCGTAGGAGATCCTGCTCACGCGATCTCTGTCGTCTGTTTGAGGCCGTTGAGGTGGGTGCGCAGCAGGTGGCCATCGTGTTGGAGCCGACCGACGACAATTCCCGGCGCGATACCGCGCGCGCGCGCAAAGCGGGTTACCGCTTCGTTGCTCAACGGGCGCCGCTGCTGCTGAAGGAAGTGTTGCAACTGCACTGCGGGAATAAGCATATCTGCGGCAAACCGGTTTGCCTCCTGTTCCTGCGGATCTACCGCGCCCTGCTGTGCGTCGACGAAGACAGCGCGCTTGCCGTGGAGCAGCACGTGGCCCGCTTTGTGGAAGAAACTAAACCAGAACTGGTCATCGGTTTTGTAGCGGATACTGAGCTGGATCAGCGCTTTGTCGGGTGCGAGCCAGCGCGTCGCACCACAGAGCCGTGTTTGCGGCAGTTCGGGCACGATCACCAGCGCCACGCCAGCGCTGGCGCAGCGCTGTGGTAGCTCGGCGCGCACCTGCGCAAATGGTGCATGCGTAAGCGCGCGTGCCTCGATGAGCACACGCCGAAATATGCTGGCATCGTAGGGCACACACGCGATTGCTTCAGCCAGTTGTTCGCCACGACGCAACCACGCACCAACCGCGCGTGGATTGCTGGCAAATGCGGGAGACTTGCGGTACAACGCGTGCGTCTCTTCCCATTGATCGGGTGTGGCAATCGCAAAGAACGCGAGCACGCTGGTCAGACGCGCGACGGGTGTTGCGGCCGGGACGATCCAGCCCTGGGTGACCATGGCTTTGAGCGGGAATTCGTTCGCCCAGCTCGCCTGTGTCGCAAGCTGAGCGGCGTCGTGCTGGCGCGCCAGGAATTCACGATACCGTTGCTCGCGCGCAAGCCAGAAGGCTGCTGGTGTGCCAAGCACGCGCTCGAACTGGATCGCCGTTTCGGGGGTGATCGCCGCTTTGCCGTTGATAATCTCGCTGATCGTCTTCGCCGGGCGGCCGGTGCGGGTCGCCAGTTCGGCCTGCGTCATGTGGCGTTCATCGAGCAAATCGGCCAGGGTTTCGCCCGGTGGCGATACAGTGTCGGGGGTGTAGGGATAGGTCATCGTCTTATCCATGGTAGTCCTCCACTGCGAGGATCTGTACAGCGGTGACAGCGGCCCAATCGAGACCACCATCCGGCCTGCGCGGGATCGGCGCGTGCGCCGGAGCAAAAATCAGCCGGTACGGATGTTTCAGGTCAAGCGCCAGCGTGCCCGCCCGGTCACCCACCAGCTCGTGGCAACGACCGGGCGTTGCGCGCATGGCCGCAAGGTCTGGGGCGGCGATCAGATCATCGAGCCGCCGAATGATGCGCTGCGCCTGCTCGTCTCCATATGTCTTCGCGAGCGCCTTGCGGGTCGCGAAGCGCCTTGCCAGATACTTCGACGCGAAACTGAGATCCAACGCAGCGAACTTCTTTCGTGTACCCATAGGGTTATGTATATTATATCACAAGAAGAACTTTTGTCTGTAGTCATAGGGTTAAGGTTTTCGAATTGAATATCCCCAGCTT
>JAYUYF010000577.1:0-8156 GCA_043752605.1 Roseiflexaceae bacterium | reverse complement strand
ATCACGAAATTGTAGTTTGCAGACCATACTACACAAGGAGCATGGCAATGCAGAGCCGAAGCAAGGGGTTCATCGGCGCACTCCGCACGCTGGTACTGGCGATCCGGTTGGCACTACCAAAGATTGGTGTCGGCTGGATGTTTGCGTTGTTGTCGAGCAATTTCAACCGGGTGACTATGGTCGAGCTGGGCGTGACCGCGATTCTGGTGACGACGCTCATCGGCATGCACAATTTTCTCTCGCCGTTCCAGATGATCTTTGGCCGCATGGCCGATCGGCGGCCGATCCTGGGTCTGCGGCGCACGCCGTACATGCTGGCGGGCGGGCTGATTACCAGCCTGGTGTTTGTGGCGCTGCCCACAGTTGCGCAGGGTATGGGGCGCGGCGAGGCGAGCTTTGTGGCGCTGGGCTTCGGGTTACTGCTGTTGTTTGGTATAGCGCAGGCCACGCTTGGTGATGCGCACCACTCGCTGATCGCCGAGAGCGTCGACTCAAAGCGCCGCGGCGGCGTGGTCTCGGTCGTCTGGACGTTCACGATCCTGAGCGCGATCATCTCGGCCGGTGTATTCAAGACCATGATGCCGACTTACACCCCTGAGTCGATGCAGGCGCTCTACAGCCTGACGCCGTTTGTCGTCCTCGGCAGCATGTTGCTCGGCGTGATCGGCATCGAGCGCCGGTTGAGCCGTGTCGAAATGAACGAGCTGATTGCGCGCGGCGATGCGGCCGTCCCGGCGCAGAATGCGCTGGCTGCGGCGATGACGCTGCTCCGTACCAACCCGCAGGTGCGCGCGTTCTTTGCCTTTGTCGCGCTCTCGATTATGGCAATCTTTATGCAGGACGCGATCCTCGAAGTGTTTGGTGCCGAGATATTTGGGATGACGCTGAAAGAGACGACATCATTCACACAGATCTGGGGCGGCGGCGTGCTGCTTGGTATGCTTGGTATGGGTGTCCTCAGTTCGTTTCTACCGATTAGCAAAAAACTGATCGCGATGATCGGTGGTGGTGGTACTGCCCTTGGCCTCGGGCTGCTGACGCTCTGTGCGCTCAGTGGGCAACGTGCGTTGCTCAACCCGGCGCTGATTATGATGGGTGTCTTCACCGGTTTCTTCAACGTCGGTGCGCTCTCGCTGATGATGGAGATGACCGTCGAAGGTGCGACCGGGCTCTACATGGGGATGTGGGGCACCGCGCAGGCGCTCGGTAACGGCAGTGCGTCGCTCGTCAGCGGCGGGCTCAGGAGCGCGCTGATCGAGACCGGTCTGCTCACACCGCAGCTCGGCTACACGATGATCTTTGGGATCGAGACCGTGATGATGGTCGTCGGTATCGCCGCGCTCAGTACCGTCAGCCTGGCGGCGTTCCAGGGTCTTACACGGCGCGATCTTACCACCGCACTCGAAGCCGGCGTCGTCGCATCGTAGGGGTGGGCGGTCCTGGCCGCCCACCCCTGTAGGGAAGCAGCATGCTGCGTCCCACCGATGCGGCCGTGCGGCCCACCGATGCCGTAAGGACCTCCCACCGACCGGCCCGTGCGTCCCACCGATGCGGCCCGTGCGGCCCACCGACCGCCCCGTGCGGCCCACCGACCGCCCCGTGCGGCCCTACGACGTATCCCGTAAAGGCGTATCACAATACGCCCCAACAAGAGGACAGCCCCAATGACTGACCATCTCTCCAGCACCGGGATCTCATTTGATCGTATCGCGTATGCCTACGATAACTATGCTATGCACCCGCCCGAGGTCGCCGCGCGCGTCGGCGAGACGATCGCCCGCGTGGCGGGGCCGGGCGCGCTGGTGCTCGAAATCGGGATTGGCACCGGCCGGATCGCAACACCCGTCGAAGACGCTGGCTGCCGCGTGGTCGGTATCGATATCTCGACCCAGATGATGGAGCAGGCACGCGCCAAGGGCTTTGCGCGGCTGGCACAGGCCAGCCTGTTGCAGTTGCCATTTCGCGATGCGGCGTTCGACGCAGTGATGGTGACCCACGTGTTGCACCATATCGACGACTGGCGCGCCGCGCTCGCCGAGGCCATGCGCGTCTTGCGGCCGGGCGGCGCGCTGATCCAGGGCAACGATTGGCTCGATCCGCAGAGTTGTGTGCGCCGTATGCGTGGCGTGCTGCGCAACGCGGTGATCGAACTCAACCCGGGCATGAAACCACCCGGTGCGGGTGCGGCGTTTACCCAGGTGCTCGGCAAACTCGGCGGCGAGACCGGTGCCGAAGTCATCGCGGCCTCGTGGCACGTCCACAGCAGCCCACAGATCGTCATCGATCGCATGGCGTCACGCGAACATCAGGAGACCTGGCCGCTCGACGATGCGTTGCTCAACGCCTCGGTAGAACGCGTGCGCGCTTTTGCCAGCGCCGAATTCCCCGATCTGGCCAGCGAGCAGACGTTCGAACGACGCTTTGTGCTGACCGTCACCCGCAAGCGAACTGTGTGATGCGAACGCTCCAACTCGCCCTGCCGAAGACTGGCATCGCCTGGATGTTTGCGTTGCTGACGATCAGCTTCAACCGTATCACAATCGGCGAGCTGGCCGTGCCAGCACTGCTTGTCGGCGCGCTGCTGGCGATCTACCCACTGCTGGCACCCACGCAGCCGTGGCTTGGCCGCGCGATCGACCGCTGGCCGCTGCTCGGCCGCCGCCGCGCACCCTACCTGCTGGTTGCCATGCTCGGGTCGGCCGCAATCTTCCCGCTGCTGCCGGGCGTCGCGATCGGGCTCGGGCGCGGCGATGCCGGGGCGCTGGCGCTTGGCACAGTACTGATGATCCTCTTTGGCATTGGGATCGCGTTGATCGCCAATACCTACCTCGATCTGGTGGCACAGGCAACCACCGAAGCCACACGCGCGGGCACATTTGGCGCGGCGTGGACCGCACAGACCGCCGCAATCTCGCTCTGGGCTTGGGTCTTTGGCCGCCAGATGCCCGCGTTTACGCCCGAAACGATGCAGGCATTGTTCAACTTGACACCGCTGGTGGCGCTGGCGACGACGCTGCCCTGTCTGTTTGGGCTCGAAGCGCGCGGCCGTGCGCCCGCACCAACCGCCCGCGAAGCCGCACCCAACGCGTGGCGAGTGCTCAATAGCGATGTCTCGGCGCGCGGCTTCTTCGCCTTTGTGGTGCTGGGCATCATCGGGATCTTCTTGCAGGATCTGGTGCTCGAGGTACTGGGCGGCCGCGTGTTTGGCATGAGCGTCGGCGAGTCCACCAGCCTGCAACAGACTTGGAACGGTGCGGTGTTGCTGGCGATGCTGGGTACCACGCCGCTGGTGGCCAGCCGCCCCGCGCTGCGGCTCCCAATCGCCACCGGCGGCGCAATCGCCACCAGTGCCGCGCTGCTGGGACTCGCGATTGTGGCACAGCAGGCGCTGGCCGGGCTGTTGTTTCCCGTACTGATAGTGCTGGGCATATGCGCCGGAGTATTCACGGGTGCCACCGTCATGCTGATGTCAGACATGACCATGCCGGGAGCCACGGGCCGATACCTTGGGCTCTGGAGCCTGGCGCAGGCGCTCGGCACGAGTGCGGCATTTCTGCTCGCCGGGGTACTGCACACCGCGTTTGTCGAGCGCGCAGCTGATGTGCGTGGCGGTTACGCGCTGATCTTCACCGTTGAGGCGCTGATGATGCTACTGAGTGTGGTGGCCTTGCGATCGGCGCGGGTGCGAAACTTCCAGGCGCGGCGGGTTGCGGCACCGGCGGCGTGAACAGGAAAGCCCCTCTCCGTTTGGGAGAGGGGCCGGGGGTGAGGTCAGCGCAGGTAACTAGCCCTGGTTCTCGGGGCCTTTTTCGGTGGACGTAAGCCAGGTAAAGAGCAACACAAAACCGAGCGGAATAAACCCGAGCAGCATAAATCCGAGCATGATGAATTTGACCATCTCGCCCATTGTCTCGGCTTGCATACCAACTCCCTGCGGTAGACCGCATTAGCAGAATGTCTTCGTAGCATAAGTATACCATGCGTACGGACGCAGCATACTGTATTCCAACAAGGACATCACCATGACCATCATCACATTTATCAACGGTATGGAGCGTTTCAACGGGCACGTCTGGACGGAGGTCGAGGCGCGCATCGCCACACTCGCCCCCGATGTCGAGCTGCGTCGCTTCCACGATGGTCACGTCGATGCGCAGGATCCGGCGCTGGTGACGGCGATCGCGGCGGCGGATGTGATTTTTATTTCACTGATCAACATGCGTGGCGCAGCTAATTGGCTGGCCGCACAGATTGGTGCGGCCGCGCCGAAGGCGGTCTTCGCCTACGAGAGCATGCCCGAGGTGATGGCGCTCAACAAGGTCGGCGATTATCGTGTGACGGGCGGCGGGCGCAGCGCGATGCCAAAACCCATGCAGGCGCTGCTCCAGCTGATGACGCGCGGCCGCGATGAAGATGCGCTGTATGCCTACACAAAACTGACGCGCGTGGCGACCCGGTTGCTGCCGCTCATGCCGCCCAAATTGAAAGATTTTCGCACCTGGCTCGAAGTCAATATCGCCTGGAACCAGCCCGACGCCGAAAATATTGGCCGCATGATCACGATCATCCTGCGCGATTGTCTCGGACGGTCGATCGAGGTCGGCCAGCTCAAACCGATCCCGACGATGGGCTGTTTTCACCCTGATGCCGAGGCCACGTTTGCCGACCCGCGCGCCTATCTGAAATGGCTCGACAGCCGCGCAAAAGCGGCGAATGTGAAGCCGGGCACGCGCCCGCTCGTCGCGCTGATCGCGTTTCGCAAGCATATCGTGCAAGGCCAGCAGTACCAGGGCCAGCTGATTCGCGCGCTCGAAGCCAACGGCATGGACGTGCTGCCGATCTTTGTCAGTGGCATCGAGCTGCACGTGGCGGTGCGCGAGTGGCTCACACCCGCGATGCTCGGCAAGCGCGGCGTCGATCTGCTGATCAACTCGATGGGCTTCCCGCTCGTGGGTGGGCCAGCCGGATCGACCAATCCAGGAAAATATCGTGAGCAGGCCAGCGAGCTGCTCGGCAACCTCGATGTCCCCTATATGGTGACCCAGCCGCTGCAGATGCAGAGCGAAGAGCACTGGCACGCGCACGGTGTGGCCGCCATGCAGGCAGTGATCATGTACGATCTGCCCGAGATGGACGGCAGCATCGCGCCCGTCGCGCTGGGTGCGATCCGCGGTCAGGAGATTGTGGCGACGCCAGACCGGCTGGCGCGCGCCGCCGCGCAGGCCGCCGGCTGGACACGGCTGCGCCGTACCGCCAGTAGCGAGCGGCGCGTGGCGTTTGTACTCTATAATTACCCACCCGGCCTCGGCAAGCTGGGTACTGCTGCGCTGCTCGATGTGCCCGCCTCGCTGCACGCGGTTCTGGCACGCATGGCCGCCGATGGTTACGTTGTGGGTGCAATTCCATCCGATGCCGCCGCGCTCGCACAGCAGATCGATGCGCTCGAAGACCAGCCGCCCGCACAAACCTATGCGGTGGCCGAGTACCGGCGCGCATTACCCGCAAACCAGCTCGACCGAATCGAACGCAACTGGGGCGCGGCACCCGGCGATATCGCGCCCGCTGGTCGCGATGCGTTCCGGATCGATGGCATCGCGCAGGGCAACATCTTTATCGGCATCCAGCCACCAATGGGCGTACCAGGCGATCCGATGCGGCTGCTGTTTGACCGGAACTTCACCCCGCATCACCAGTACGTGGCATTCTACCGCTACCTGCGCGACGTGTTCCGCGCCGACGCGATCGTCCATGTTGGCATGCACGGTACCGCCGAGTGGATGCCCGGCCTGCAACTGGGCCTCACCGCCGATTGCTGGCCCGACCTGCTGCTTGGCGATCTGCCACAGTTGTATCTCTATCCGCTCAACAATCCCTCTGAAGCAGCGATCGCCAAGCGGCGCGGCTACGCCACGACGATCAGCCACCTCGTGCCATCGTACGCACGCGCCGGGCTTTACAAACAACTCGCCATCACGCGCGCCCAGCTCGATACACCTGCACCGGATGCCATCGCCGCGCTCCCCGATCTCCCGCGCGCCGCAGACGAGAGCGACGCCGCCTACCGCGACCGGCTCAGCAGCTATCTCGATACGCTTGAACAGCGCCTGATCCTGGATGGTCTGCACATCTTTGGTAAGCCACCCGCGCCCGCGCGCGCCGCCGCGCTGATCGAAAGCGCGCTCGATGTGCCGCGCACAAGCCAGCCCGCGCTCTCGCAGTTGCTCGCCGATCTGGGCATCGCCAGCACCGATCTGCGTGCCGCGCGCAGCGCCTTTGTGCGCCATGCGATCATCGGCGAACCCGGCGAACTACCCGGCGCGCTTGACGCACAGCACCCGACGCTGGCGGCGCATCGTGCCGCCGGCCGCGCGATTGTCCAGGGGCTCGCCGCCGCCCCTGGTGAGATCGATGCATTGCTACACGGGCTCAGCGGCGGCTACATCCACCCGGCCGCCGGGGCCGATCCCGTGCGCGCCGGGGCCAGTGCGTTGCCCAGCGGTCGCAATATCCACGGCATCGACCCATGGCGGCTGCCGAGCGAGACCGCGCTGGCGCGTGGTGCCGCGATGGCTGCGCAGTTGCTCGCGCGCCACGCCGCAGCCCACCCCGATGCGCCGTATCCCCGCACCGTTGCGCTGCCGCTCTGGGCGCTCGATACGATCAAGAGCGAGGGCGAGAGCATCGGCGTGGCGCTGGCGCTGGTGGGCGCGCGTCCAGAGCGCGATGGCCAGGGCAAGATCTGGCGCTACGAACTCGTTCCGCTCGCCGAACTCAACCGGCCACGGATCGATTTGTTGCTCGATATCAGTAGTATTTTCCGCGATACCTTTCAAATGTCACTTGACCTGCTCGACGATATGTTTCGCCGCGCCGCCGCTGCCGATGAGCCCGACGATACCAATTTTATCCGCCAGCACGCGCAGCAATTGCAGGCGGCCGGTCATAGCTGGGAGCACGCCACCGCCCGGATCTTCACTCAGGCCCCCGGCAAGTACGGCACCGGCGTCGATGCGCTGATCGACGAAAGCGCCTGGGATGACCCGGCGCAGCTCGCAGATATGTTTGTGCAGCGTAGCGGCCACACCTATGGCGGCGGGCGCGCCGGTGCCGAAGCACCCGCGATCCTGCGTGGCGTGCTGGGGACGGTGGATCACGTCTTCCAGGCGATCGACAGCGTCGAGTTTGGCCTGACCGATATGCAGCACTACTACGGTCACAGCGGTGCCATCCAATTGGCCGCCGCGCGCGTGCAGGGCAGCAGCGCTATCCCGCTCAGTTATGCGGAAAGTTATACCGGCACGGTGAGCGTAGCAGGTGCAGACGAGCTGATTCGGATCGAAGCGCGTACGAAGCTGCTCAACCCGCGCTGGCACGAAGCCATGCTGGCGCACGGGTTTGCTGGCGCAGCCGAGATCGGTAATCGCTTTACGTATTTGCTAGGCTGGAGCGCGACAACCGCACAGGTCGATGGCTGGATCTTCGACCAGGCAGCCGAGACATTTGTGCTCGATGACGTCATGCGCGCCCGGCTCGAAACCGCCAACCCGCGCGCCGCGCGCAATGCCGTCTCGCGGCTGCTCGAAGCCAACAGCCGCGGCCTGTGGGCGGCAGACGAAACGACGATTGATCGCTTGCGCGCAATTTATGGTAATCTAGAAGACAGACTTGAAGGTGTAGCCGTGTAAGTGCAGGAGCACATATGTACGTCCGCTGGGTCGTTCGCCGCCACAAAAACGCAACGACCGCCGATGTCGTCTTTCATGATGCGTACCTTGTCGAGAGTTACCGTGATGAAAAGGCGACGCCACGCCAGCGGATGATCTGCTACCTGGGCAACATCCGGCTGATGGAAGGCGATTTTCCGGCGATCGAACGCGAACTGTTTCTCTTGCGCGCCGAACGGATCCTCGCCGCCACACCTGAGGTGCCCGCCGATGAGCGCGCCAATATGATTGCGCTGCTGCATCGCACTGTGCCACCGCTCAGCGATGCTGAACTTGCACGCGCATTTCGCGCAAATATTGGCTGGTATATCAACGCATTACGTCAACGTGGAACCGGGCTCAGTCGGCAGGATATCGAGGAACTGCTAAACGATGCGCCCGATAACGCGGGGCCAATGTAGGGGCGGATCGCGATCCGCCCCTACATTGGCC
>JAYUYF010000576.1:0-8166 GCA_043752605.1 Roseiflexaceae bacterium | reverse complement strand
CTCTTTGCGGCGTAGCGAAACGGAGAAATTGCAGATGGCGACACTGACTCGTACAAGCGAATTACGCATTACCACGCGCAATGATACACACCTTGCATATCTCGATGTGTTGCAGGGATCGTGGACCGAAGAGCAATACCTCAAGCTGACGGATTACAACCGCGCGCAGTTCGAATTTGTCGATGGCGCACTCGAGGAGTTACCGATGCCGACCGATTTCCATCAGCGGATCTCACTCTGGTTGGTCTCAATGCTACGTGCATATATTGAGCAACGCGGCGGTGTCGTACGCTATTCACCGCTGCGGATGCGCGTACGGGCGGGGGCGTTTCGTGAGCCAGATCTCCTGCTGCTGCTGGATAAACACGACGCGCGTCGGCAGAACCGCTTCTGGCTTGGTGCCGATCTGGTCATCGAGATCATCAGCGATGATGACCCGGAACGTGACACGGTCGTGAAACGCGCCGAGTACGCGGCGGCTGGCATTCTCGAATACTGGATCGTCAACCCCGATCCCCATACGCTCACGGTGCTCACGCTTGCCGACGACATATATCACGAGCACGCGGTCTTCACCAGCCACGACACGCTTACCTCGCCACTACTGCACGAGCTGGCAGCGCCACTCACCGATGTCTTCCTCCGCGACTAGCGCGGTGGCGTGAAATTGAACTCGCCCACAAGCGAGGCGTGCCACAACCACCTGCTCGGCGCACATCCGGCGTAGCGCGGGCACGGATCCTCGCCCGCACCATACCAGCCGTACGGATCCACCTGTTTGCCCGCGCGCCGCACCTCGAAATGCAGATGCGGTGTGCCGCCGCGCGTGCCAGTCGCGCCGCTGCTGCCGATCAGGTCACCCGCACGCACCGGCACGCCCACGCTGGTATCGATGTTGCCGCGAAATGTGAGCGCAAACCTGTCGAGATGCCAGTAGACCGTCTCGTAGCCAGCATCGTGGCGGATGTAGACACCATTGCCGCGCTGCGTGCTCGCGAATGCCAGGCCATCGGCGGCAGCCAGGATGAAGGTGCCGATCGGCTGGTCTGGGAAGACATAATCGTGGCCATCGTGCCCGCCATACTGCACGCCGCCGCGCCCGAGGTAATTCAGCACTGCGCCATCATCGCGCGCGCCGCTGTCGACCGTGGGGTAGGCGTGGTCGAAGTAGGCCAGATGGGTGACGCGCGTGCCGGCCGGCCACGGGCGGCGCAGCACAAATCTGCCGCCATCGGGCTCGTAACCAGGCAGTACGTTGTCGAAGTAGCGCGCATATGCTTCACCAAACCGTTCGAGCACGGCGCGCCATTCGGGTTGGCTGCGCCCGCGCGCCAGCGCGCGCTGGATCGCCACACCCTCGGCTGCCTGATCGAGCGTGAGCGTGTAGGTCGTGCCATCGGTGAATGTCAGCATGGGTGGCGCAGCATACGGCCCGAGCCCGCCGCGCAGATCGCGCACCAGGCCATCGATCTGAGCGGCAAATCCGGCCGGATACGCCGCACCAAATGGCGTTTCGAGCGCATCTGCTGGCGGCTGCGGGTTGCTCAGCAACTGTGCGCTGGCTTCGAGCGCGGCCAGTACCAGCCGCGGGCTGACCGCATAGAACGCGCAACTTGCATCGATGATCGCGGCCGCGCGCTGGTCGCCTGCATGGTATTCGCGCAGTACGCCCGGCTGCGCGGCGAGAAAGCCGAGCAGATCGGTCTCGGGTGCGGGCCACGCCGCCTGTACCGGCGCGGGAAACGCAAGGATCACGAGCAAGAGCAGCACACGCAGGGCGCTCATGGCGCGCCGCCCGCCGCCGCCCCGATCGCTGCCGCCAGCCAATCGTTCACGCGCTGGCCTGCTTGCGCGGCTCCCACGCCACATCGGTGATGCCGGCGCGCGCGTTGGCCACCCGTGCGGCGACGAACAGCAGATCAGACAGCCGATTGAGATAGATCTGGGCATTGCGGCTCACCGGAGCCTCACGCGCCAGCGACGAGGTCCAGCGTTCGGCGCGGCGGCAGATTGTGCGCGCCAGATGGAGATGGGCCGCAGCCGCGCTTCCCCCCGGCAGAATAAAGCTGCGTAGCTGCGGCAATTCCTGTTCGAGCATGTCGATTGTGGTCTCGATGAATGCGATCTCGTCCTCGCCAATACGCGGAATCTTGGCCTGCTGCTCCGGCGCGGCGAGATCGCTGCCGAGCACAAACAGCTGGTGCTGCAGCGTGGCGAGCAGCGCGTCGAGCCCGGCATTGATGCCGCCCGCGCGCGCCACGCCCAGCGCCGCGTTGCACTCGTCCACCGTGCCGTAGGCCTGGACGCGCAGCGAATCCTTGGGTACCCGATCGCCGCCCCACAGCCCGGTCTCGCCGTCGTCACCCGTTTTGGTATAAATCTTCACTCGTCGGTTACCTCTGATACGTGCCAGGCGACGCGTTCGCCGGCCAGAAAGGGCACAATGTCACCATATTTTACTGGCACCTGCCACTCATGCTCGCGCAATTGTACCTGTTTGCGTGGCGGTGTGATGCCGTAGATCCGGCACGCGTTATCCGAGACAAACGCCTGTAATTTGCCAAGCGCACCGTGTTTGGCAAACAGCGCCGCCAGCACGGGTAGCGCCACGGGTGCCGAAAACACCCCTGCACAGCAGTTCGCAGCCTCTTTGCTGTGCAGCGGGTGCGGCGCTGAGTCGCTGCCAAACATCACACGCGGGTGCGCCGCCAGCGCCGCTTCGAGCAACGCATCGCGGTCTGCCGGTCGCTTGGCGATTGGTTTGCAAAACAGGTGCGGCTTGAGCAATCCACCTGCCAGGTCGTCCAGCGTGATCAACAGATGGTGGAGCGTGATCGTCGCGTAGACGTTCGGATGCGTATCCAGAAAATCGACCGCCGCGCGGGTGGTAATATGCTCCATCACAAGTGTCAATCGTGGGTAGCGCCGCGCCAACCGGTCGTAGACCGGCAGAAACTCGTGCTCACGGTCGAGCACAAAGCCGTGCGTTTCGCCGTGTACCAGCAGCGGGATACCGAGTTGCTCCATTGCACTGAGCGTCGCGTCGGCACCATCGATATCGCGCACACCGTGCTCGCTGTTGGTCGTCACGCCGCTGGGGTAGAGCTTAATACCGATGATCTGGTCGCGCAGCGCCGCAAGTTCGGCGTGGGTATAGCTGCGAAAGAACAGCGTCATGTAGGGCGTGAACGTCGTGCTCGGCACGGCAGATAGCACGGTCTGACGATACGCGGCGAGTCGTTCGGCGGTCTCGACCGGCGGCAGCAGATTGGGCATAATCACCGCGCCGGCAAAATGTGCCGCGCTGAGCGGCGCGACGCGTTGCAGCATCACGCCCTCGCGCAGGTGCAGGTGCATATCCAGCGGCGATTCGATCGTAATCACGCAGCCCTCGGCTTCCACATTACCCGGTCTGTTCGGCGCGTACCGCCGCGACACCCTGCCGCAGCACGGCGATCGGCTGTGCGCCGCTCACCAGATATTTGCCACCAAACACGATCGCCGGTACGCCGCTCAATCCGGCGTGCTGCGCCGCATCGATATCGTCCTGTACCGCCGCATCGTACTGCGGATCCGCCAGCGCGGCCGCAAACGCCTGCGCATCGAGCCCGATCGCCGTCGCAACCGCGGTCAGCACCTCCGGCTGGTCGATCGCCAGCGCGTCGATCCAGTAGCCGTGGAGCAGCGCCGCGTGGTAAGCTGGCCCGGCACCGTGCGCCTCGGCAACTTTTGCGCCGATCAGCGCCAGCCGGCTCGAGATACCAAATGGGCCCTGGTTCATCGTCAGACCGGCGCGTTCGTGGATCAGCGCCGCCAGCCGTGGTTTGCTCTGCGCGATCCGCTCCAGATACGCGGGCGGGATCGGTGCCGATCCGGCTGGCCGCAACTCATACGAGCGCCAGGTCACGGCGAGATTCGCATCTTCTTGCTGCAAGTCCTTCAAACTGAAGGAAGCTATATAGCACCATGGTCAGACAAAATCTGACCAGACCTCGATCACGACTGTCATCATGCACTCCCTGAATTATCCGCACCGGGCAATTGTACCAGAATTCACGCAAACGGTTCAGTGCCGCGCCGTGGTAAGATATTTTGAGTGTGGCGTGCTGCAATCAGCGGGAGTTTTACCCATGACCCGATCCACAACCGGGCGCGCGCGCGCGCTGCTTTTGACGGCGGCTGTGCTCACCGGTATCGTCACAATCGCACTGCGCAGTTACCAGCTCGATAGCCGTCAGCTCGATCTCTACGGCGATCTGGTGATCGTCGCGCGGTACATCGAAAACATCAGCATGGGTGAGTGGCCATTCTTTTATGATGTCAGCGCTGGCCCGCTCTATCATTACCTGGTAGCGCCGCTCGTGCTGGCATTCGGGCCGGGAGCGTTTGGGTTAAAAGCGGCCTCGGCGCTCGTCAGTCTGGGTGTCGTCATCTTTACCGGGCTCTTCGTGCGTGATCTGGCCGACGACGCCTGGGCGGGTGTGGTGGCGGCCTGGATCGCGGGCGTCGGCAGCTGGCTGTTGATCTTCAGCCGTCTCGGCAACTCGCAGATCCTGGTGCCGTTGCTGTGCATCGGCAGCGCGTGGCTGCTGCTGCGCTACGCACGCCACGGGCGGCGCGCTGCGCTGATCGGCGCGGCGGTGGTGGCTGGTCTCGGGCTGTATGTCTACCCGCAGACCTTTATCCTGCCCGGCGTCCTCGGTATGATGCTGGTGGCCGTCCACATCTGGGTGCGGCCGGTGCCGTGGCAGCATTATCTGTGGCTGATCGGTACCACGCTGTTGCTGGCGATCCCATTTTCGACGATCGTCGCCCGTGACCCGGCCAATTTCTTTAGCGGCTACATCGGCGGCAAGCTCCAGAGCGATCGTGATCCCGTGCCGGTCTTGATCGAGAATCTGCGGCGCGGCGCGCTGGCGCTGCACGTGCGTGGCGATCGGAGCTTTCGCGGCAACATCGAAAACCAGCCGCACCTCGATCTGATCAGCGGCGTCCTGTTGCTGCTGGGCATTGGCGCGCTCTGCACCGCGCGCTACCGGCGGCTGGCGCCGCTGGTGCTGCTGCCGCTGGTGCTCACGCAGATCCCGTCGCTGCTGGTGCTCGAAGTCCCCGAGGATGTGCCCTCGGCATCGCGGACGCTCGGTGCGGCGCCGTTTGCCTATGCGCTGGCGGGGCTCGGGCTGGTGTGGCCGTTGCGCACACTGGCCGCCCGTACACACGCCGCCGCCGCGCTGACGCTTGGCGCGCTGCTGCTTGTGCCGCTGACGTGGATCAACATCGATCGCGTGTTTGTTCAGTATCCCAAAGGTATGCCCTACGGTGATACTCCGGTCAACGCACTGCTGGCGCAGTATGTCGATGCGCTGCCGCCCGAGACACCGGTCTACATGGCGGGCTGTTGCTGGGAATCGTCAAAGCCCGATATCGAGAGCACCGGCTTTGCGCTGCGCGTCAAACGCGTCTTCCAGGAGCTCGATGCTACCACCTTGACCTGCGACCGGCTGCGGCTGCCCGTACGCCCGGCGCGGCTGGTCTGGTCATTCAACGATCGGTTGCCCAACCCCACGCTGGCGGACTGTGATGCGCTCGGGCCACCACAACGGATCGATAGTCCCGACGGTAAACCGTTGTTCAACACCGCAGCGCTGATCGGCGAATCGCTCAACGTCAAGTTGGAGGGCCTGCGCTACACAACCGCGCGCTACGGCACGACACCACTCGGGGTCATGCATTCGCCGTTTGATATGGGCTCGGCTCCCGATCTTGTCGATAATGATGACACGACGCTGGTGCGTGGTGCGGGCGTAAACCCGCTGATCATCGAGCTGCGTTTTGATGCACCGCAGCCCGTGAGCGCCGTATCGCTGACGCTCGGCTTGCTGCGAAAGGTGCGTGTCGCGCTGCGTATCGATGGCGCGACGACACCGCTGGCGACGCAGGATTTTGGCGATCTGCCGCCCGACCCGACCGTGCGCCTCGATTTGCCAGCGGCCACAGGTGCGCGCGTGATTCGACTCACGCTCACCGATCTGGCTGCGCCAGCCGGTGGCAAGGTGTTTATCCACGTGCGCGAGGTGCGGTTGGTGCCGTAGACCGTGGGCATGGCGCACGCGAAGACGCAAAGCTCTGGGGCATCCGGTCATCCGGTCATGCAATCGCGCTACAATATACATGTTGCCAGGAGGTTAAGATTACACGACTTATTTGAGTTGTGCAGCCGGTCGATAAATAGATCCGGTGTGGTGTACTGGTACTGATGGTCTTTGCGCGGCATGAACAGCCGCCACAGCCTCAGCACGACAACGACTGTGACACGGCGGCGGATACTGGTGCGCGGGTGGCAGCGGCGCGCGTCTGGCACCACCACACACCGCCCACCAGTAGATAATATGTGAGCAGCGCCCACAGTGGAAACGGTGGCACGGTCGTGGCGGCCCACGGCAGGCTGGCAAACAGCCGCGCACCTGCCGTCAGCCAGGTGAGGAAGCCGAGCGCGAGCAGCGCCAGCGCCTGACCAAGCGGCAACCAGACGAGCCCGCCCACCAGCGCGATCGCACCAAACAACATCGCCTGCGGCACCATCGGCAGGATCGCCACATTCGCGAGTGGCGCGACGATCGACAGGTTGCCAAAGCTGTAGAGGATCAGCGGCAGCGCCAGGATCTGCGCCGCGAGCGTCGCCGTCAGCGCCTCGCGCGCCCAGGCCACCGATTCGCGCCGCAGTGGCGTGCGCAACAAGAGCGCCTCGGTGCCTTTGCCAAACGCAAACAGCGATGCGGTCGCCAGCGCGCTGAGTTGGAAACCCATGTCCCACAGCGTCTGCGGGTTGGCGAGCGTCATGACGCCGCAGGCCACCAGCAGTGTCGTCCACGCGTGTGCCTCGCGGTCGAGCCGCTTGCCCACGACGACGACCGTGCCCATCACGGCGGCGCGCACCACCGTGGCGGTGAAGCCGACAAACAGCGTGTACAGCCAGATACAGCTGAGGGTGACCCAGAACGCGGCGCCGCGCGACAGCCGCGCACGCGTGGCGACGCCATCGAGCGCGGCGGCGATGATCGTGATGTTCCAGCCGCTGATGACCAGGATGTGCGAGGTGCCGGTGATCGAGAAGTCGTCGGCCACGGCGGGCGAGATCCCGGATTGTAGCCCGAGCAGGATACCGGCAGCCAGGGCGGCCTGCGGTTCGGGTAATGATCGCACCAGCACGCGCCGCGAACGTTCGCGGAAGCCAAGCAGTGCACCGATAAACGCATCGCCTTTGCTCTGCGCAATGCGCCGCACCTGGTCTGGCTGGCACAGGCTAAAGATCGCGCGCCGCGCCAGATATTCCTGGTAATCAAACCCGCCCGGCCGGTCAGCCCGCTGCGCGGCGCGCAGGTCGCCGGTGAAGACGATCTGGTCACCATAGCGGTAGACCGGGTTGCGCGGCACATCAACCCGCACCAGTCCGATCGCGGGCACGACGCGTTCGCCCACGAGCTGGAGATCCGTTCGTATCAGCAGGCGCTGGCCACTGCTGGTGGGCCGTGGATCTTCGATCACGATGCCGCGCACCGTGGCGCTTGTGCCGTTGAGCCGCTGCAGATCGGTGGCCGTTGCCACCGGCCGCGCGGCATCGTACCGCCACGCACCCAGCGCCAGTGCACACAGGATCAGTGCCGCAAGCCGTGGGCCCGGCCGCGCGCGCAGCACCAGCGCCAGCAGCACGGCGAGCGCCGCCGCCAGCGGGAGTACTGCGCCACGCAGGTGCCATGTATCAGCGGCGACGATCCCCGCCAGCCAACCGATCGTAAGCCAGATGAGCAGCATATGACACTCCAATAAATTGAGAAGTGCGAAGTACTAATCAGCACTGAGGCATTGCAGCACAGTGTGCATGAGGTATACCGCACGAGATGCCTGAAAGATACGCGCAATTTCACAACGCCACCGTGTCACCCGGTCACCCTGGCACCCCGTCACCTGTACGCTCACATGTGCTATAATCGTGCCGATTAGCGAATGGGAGGTGCAAATGCTCAGCGAACCCCGGCTCGAACAGCGTGATGCGCAACCATATGCCGCGATCCGCTCGCGGGTCTCGATGGATCAGCTCGCCACAGACCTGCCCGACCAGGTGCCGCAGGTCTTCGATTGGCTGGCCGCGCAGGGTACGGCACCCGC
>JAYUYF010000575.1:0-8174 GCA_043752605.1 Roseiflexaceae bacterium | reverse complement strand
GATCATCGTAGGTGTCAGACACTGCGCGCTTTGACTTCCTTCCTGTACCCGTTGGAGCGACTGCACGGGAGCTCGTTGTCTACGCGCTTACGCGGCGGTGGGTGTTGTATCGAGCAATGTTTGCAGCGCCGAATCGCGGCTCGTGAGCGGTAAATCAACCCGGCCACGTCGCAGGCTCGACTCGTAACTTGCAAAGATCAGCTCGGTGGCGCGCAGCGCACGCGCGCCGGAGAGTTCGGGTTCGCGGCCAGTTTTCAGCGCATCGATCAGGTCGAGCACGCCGCGTGTCACACACTGCGCACCGTGCAATCCCTCATCACAGGCGATCGTCGCCCACCCTGCGCTGTTCAGCACCCGCAGCGGCGCATCTTCGCTGTGCCCGACTTCGATCATACCATCAGACCCGTACAAACGGTTTACCAATATTTTACCTGCACTCGGCCCAGTATACAACGCGCCCAGCACACCATTGGCGTAGCAAAAATGACTCACGCCATGCGCTTCGACCGGCGCGCCAAACATCGTACGGCGTGGCTCGATATCGATCTGCGCGATCACCCACTCGGCGGGCGTCTCGTCGTTGTAAAAGCACAACATATCAAACCAGTGCGTGCCCCAGTCAAACAGGTTATCGCAGGTGGCCTCCATGCGTTCGAGCGTGCCGATCGCACCCGCCGCAAGCAGTTCTTTTGCCTTCCGAAACGGCGTGCCAAAACGGCGCTGATGGTTGAATGTCAGCTGGACGCCATGCTCCTGCGCGGCGGCAACCATCCGCACGGCATCGCCGTAACTGTTGGCCATTGGCTTTTCACAATGGATCGCCTTCACGCCGGCCGCCGCTGCCGCAACCACCATCTCGGTGTGCAGATGCGGCCAGGTGCTGATGCTGACGATATCGAGCTGCGCCTCGGCCAGCATCGCGTGGTAATCGCTGTACAGGTGCTCGCCGCCGTGCCGCTCCTGAAATGCACGCGCATTCTCGAGACTGATATCGGCGAGCGCCACCAGCGTCGTATCGGCCGAAGCGGCGTATCCCTCGGCGTGCTGATGCGACATACCAAACCCGGTTGCGCCCTCGGCGCGCCACGGTCGCCCGCAGCCGATGATCCCGACGCGGTACGGTGCCATACGGGGCTCCTTTCGATAACTCTTCATGATGATGGAGGAGCGGGGTCGGGTGGCTGCTGGCTGTCAGTGGCCCAGTTGCTGCAAATAGGCACGGCTGACGCGCGCGCTCTCCAGGGCATTCGGCAGCTGGGTCACATCGGTCTCGACGATCGCCCAGCCAGCAAAGTCCGCGTCACGCAGTACCGTGAAAATTGCCGGAAAATCGACCGCGCCCTGACCAAGCTCGACCCACACCGCCTGATCCTGAGTCTGGCCGTAGCCCCAGCCTTCGGCGCGGCCACGCGCCGCAACGGCAGCATCGATGTCTTTCAGATGGATGGTCATAATCCGGCTGGCGTGCGCGCGGCAAAACGCCAGCGGGTCGCTGCCACCCCAGGCGAGGTGGCCGGTGTCTGGCCCAAGAAACAGCAACGCCGGGTCGGTCAGCGCCAGCAACGCATCGATCTCGGCACCGGTCTCGATCGGCGTGCCGACGTGATTGTGGAAGCAACTGCGTACCCCGGCCGCCAGCGTGATCGCCGCAAACGCGTTGAGCGTCTCAGCAAACTGCTGCATTTCGGCCGCGTTCAGACCATCGTCCGCGCCCACGTGCCCGGCGAGCGCGTGGCGTGGCTGGCCGCTGCGGGTCTGGTACCCAAAACCGTTGGCCGCCACATACAGCGCATCGACACCACAGACCGCTGCAAAGCGTGCCTGATCTTCCGCCTGCGCCAGGATCGTGGCGCGTTGTGCCGGATCCCAGAAATCAGCGCTGTAGTAGCCGGGCGCTGGCCGCAGACCGTGGGCCGCATAGCGCGTCAGCAGTGCGGCAGGCGTCTCGTCCGTCTGGCGGCTGATCGGCGCACCCGCGTAGCCCGCCGCAGCAATCTCGCTCAGGAGCGTGGTATCGTCGGTTCCGCGTGGCCAGGTGATCTGCCCACATCCAATACTGATCGGCATTGACCCTCGCTTTTGCTCGTGCGCGCCAGCAGCGCGCCGTCTCATCGTTATGCCCGCCCGCCCGGCTCCTCGCGGCGGCGCGGGCGCGGCGTATCCCGCCGTTCAGCCGCGCCTGCAGCATCCATCTGCGGTACCATCGGTGGTGGCGGCGGATCGTCGTGGAGTGCGGCGAGCAGATCATCGCTCACCTGCGCATCACCCGCCTCGATCGAATCGCGCAGAAAGCGCCGTTCGCCGTGATGGCGTGGCTCGCGGCGCGGCGGCGGTGGCACGGGGGTAATCCCCTCGGCCTGGCGCGCACGCGCCAGATCGGCCACCTGTGCCGTCGCCTCGCTCAGCTGGTCTGGCGCAAACTCGGCGTGTGCGCCGCCGCCGTGCAACTCCACCATCACCGTCTCGCGCAACACATTGACCGCGATCACCTCACCCGGGCCCTCGGGCGTCTGCACCCAGCTACCACGGCGCGGCAATTCCTGCTTGATCTCGAGATACTGCTCGTGCTCGTAGGCCAGGCAACACAGCAGTCGCCCGCAGACACCGCTGATCTTCGCCGGATTGAGCGGCAGATCCTGATCCTTCGCCATCTTGATCGAGACCCGCGCGTAATCGGGCAAAAACGACGTGCAGCACAGGATTCGGCCGCACGGCCCGATCCCGCCCAGCAGCTTGGCTTCGTCACGCGGGCCGATCTGACGCAACTCGATCCGTGTGCGAAACAACCGCGCCAGATCACGTACCAGCATGCGGAAATCGACGCGTTTCTCGGATGTAAAATAAAACGTTAACCGCGAGCCATCAAAGCTATATTCCGATTTGACCAGCCGCATCGGCAGATCGTGCTCGCGGATCGTCTCGCTGCACCGCGCCAACGTCTGATCCTGGCGCTCATTCAGCCGCCGCAACCGATCCAGATCGCTCGGGTCAGCACGCCGGATCACCGGCTTCAGCTCACCCACCAGCGCGTCATCGCCCACGTCGTGCGCTGAGTACGCAACTTTGGCGAGCTCCGGGCCACGTGCCGTATCGACAATCACCTGATCGCCCTGCGCCAGTTCGCCGATGCTGCCCGGTGTGAAATAGTAAGTCTTACCTGAATCCTTAAACCGAATACCGACGACTGTCGTCATGGAATAACCCTATCTATTAAGACTGCACTGCGGGCGTCGTGCGCGTGGCCGACGCACCGTCAGGCAGGATTCTCGCGTACAACGCGAAACGTCTTCACCGGGCTGGTCATGCCCTTCAATTCAGCTTCACCCACTTCGACAAGCTCAAAATGCCCGTCGATTGCGGCGCGTGTCGCATCCGAGATCAACACCGAATTGGGTTCGGCCTTGCCTTCGAGCCGCGACGCGGTGTTGACCGTCGCGCCGATAACAGTATATTCTAGCCGCCGCAGCGTGCCAAAGAAGCCAGCCAGCACCGGCCCGGTGTTGATCCCGATCCGGAAATCAAACGCTTTCGATGGCTCGCTCTTCTCGACGAGCCGCCGGTGCGCCGCTACCATCCCCAACGCCGCCTGCACCGCGCGCACCGCATGGTCATCTGGCCGCCCGGCCACGTGTGGTGCGCCGAAGATCGCCATGATACCATCACCGATGTATTTGTCGAGCGTGCCATCGTGCGCAAAGATGACATCCGTCATCTCGTGCAGATAATCGTTGAGCAGTTCCTGGATATCGCGTGGTGCCAGCCGCTCAGAGATATTGGAAAAGCCCTTGACATCGGCAAACAGGACGGTGGCCACCAGTTCTTCGGGCTCGCGCAATTTGCCGTGCTGCGCAAAATAGCTCGCCAGGTCGCTGGCAACATTTGGCGAGATAAACCGTTCGAGCAAACTGCGCGCTTTCTCCTGCTTGCGCAGTGTCTCGGTCAGGCGCACCCGCTCGATCACGATTGCCGCCTGCCCGGCAAGCTCGGCCAGCAACTCACGCTCGCGCTCGCTAAACACGTTCAGACCAGACGAATCAAGGTAGATCAAGCCGAGCATCCGGTTATCAACGATCAGCGGCGCGCAGACCATCGAGCAGATCGCCTGGCCCACAATGCTCTGCGCGCCGCTATACTCCACCAGCGCATTACCCACCAGCACCGCCTCGCGCTCGCTGACCACTTTGGTGGCAATTGTCGTACTGACGACGATTTGCCCGCCCGATGGCGGGTACACATAATGCGCTGCCAGATTATCGAGGGCGGTGGTACCCTGCGCATCAAACAACATCAGCACGCCACGCTGTGCACGCACCAGTTGCAGCACCTCGGCCATGACAATCGGCAAGAGATCACGCGCCTCGACGATCGCATTCCAACGTTTGTTGATGCGGAAGAACTCGCGCGCGTCGAGCGCCAGATCGCGTAGTTCGCCCGTGCCGATCTGGCGCGCCGAACGAATATCGACCACCCGGTAGCGATTGTCCGAGAGGACGACCTCGCCGCCGACCCGCTCCTCGAACAGCAACTCATAGCGGCCGATCTGGAGCGTCGCGCCATCGCTGAGCGCGGCTTCACGCTTGATATACAGCCGGTTCAGGCGCGTGCCATTGCGGCTGTTTAAATCGACGATCCAGGCCTCGGTGCCGCGCAACTCGACGCGCGCGTGCGCCCGCGAGGTGAAAAAATTTTCGGAGCCGAGCGCCGGATCATCGAGATTGATATGGTTCGCCGGGCCGCGCCCGTTCGTCAGCCCGTCTGCAGTGTTCGCAGGGACAGGAAAGACGCGCTCTTCACCCCGGATTCGCACCGATAGCCGCGCCATCATCCCTCCTGCAAATCTGTGCCTAGCTCTCTGGTATGCCGCGCAGTATAGCAGACCGCTCCCGCAGTGACAAGACCCGGCGTTGCTACCAGATATCGTTCAACGTGTATCCGCTCGGCACCGCGCGCCCTTGACAACGCACGAATGTGCTACAATCTGCGCGATAGGCAAGGAGGGTAGTATGGCCGAGCAAAAAACACAACCCGGCGCACAATCCGTCGCGGCGTTTCTCGCTGCTATTCCCAGCGAGACTCAGCGCGCCGATTGCCAGGAACTTGTGCGGCTGATGGAAGATCTGATCGGCGAACCGCCGGTGCTCTGGGGCAGCACGATGGTAGGCTTTGGCACGTACCATTACCGCTACGCCAGCGGCCATGCGGGCGATGCGATGCTGGCCGGATTTGCACCACGCAAACAAAACATCACGCTCTATTTGTATTCGGGCTTCGATCAGCACGGCGATCTGCTTGCACGGCTGGGCAAACACAAGACCGGCAAAGGCTGTTTGTATATCAAACAGCTCAGCGATGTCGATACATCCACGCTGCGCGAACTCGTCCAGCAATCGGCGGCCGAACTGCGCGCGCTGTACCCGGCCTCGTGATGCCGCACAACGCTGCACCGGGGCGCGCGCTGGCGGCCCTCATCGCACTGCTGCTGGCACTGGTGGTTGTGCCCGCCCTCGCTGCGCGCGAGTATCCTATCTGGCTGCCGCTCGTCCGCGGCCCGGTCGCCGCGCCGACGGTTACCACACAACCCACTGCGCAGGCGACAAACCGGCCCACGGCTACCAGCGTGCCTCAGCCGACGATGCCAGCGGGCAGCAACCCAACCTTCACCGGCCGCGCGACGTACTATGATGCCACCGGCGCAGGAGCCTGTAGCTTTGATCCCTCCCCCGGCGATCTGAACGTGGCGGCGCTGAATGCGCCCCAGTTTGCAACCGCCGATTACTGCGGCGCGTACGTGCGCGTCCAGGGGCCGCGCGGCAGCGTGGTGGTACGGATCGTCGATCTGTGTCCAGATGCAATCTGCACCACCGGCCACCTCGATCTGAGCCAGCAGGCGTTCGCGCAGATCGGCGATATCTCGCAGGGCATCATCCCAATCTCGTGGCAGATCGTCAGCCCGGCGATCAGCGGCCCGGTCGCTTACCACTTGAAGGACGGCAGCAACCAGTGGTGGACGGCAGTACAGGTGCGCAATCACCGCAACCCGATCGCGCGCTTTGAGTACCGCACCAGCGGTGATGTGTGGGCCACAGTGCCACGCCTGGATTACAACTATTTTGTCCAGACCAATCCGGGCATGGGGCCAGGTCCATACACCGTCCGCATCACCGACAGCTATGGTAACCAGCTGATTGATACGGGTATCGTCGGCGGCGCCAGTGTCACGCGGCAGGGCGCGGCGCAATTCCCGCCCGTCGCCGCGCCGTAGGGCCACAGTATTCTGCTCGGCCCTACGGTTTTCGGTCATATCCATACATGTGCTATACTCGCCGCGCATGAACAGCGCATCTGACCGGTCGGTTCTCGTTCCCGCCCGCCGCCGATTCTCCTCAATGGTCGTGGCCGCGTGCCTCGGCGCGTTGCTCGTGGTGATCGCAACCCAGATCCCGGTCGCGCATCCGGTCGATGTTGGCGGTAATGATGCTGCGTATACCCGTGGCTTCTACGATCCGGAAGTCGGCCTGGCGGCGGGTGCGCGCTGGACACGCGAGGTCTCGTACCTGATCTTCCCACAGGCTGGCCTGCCCGCTACGATCTGGATGCGTGTGCGCGGCCGTAGCAATGAGACGCTCACCCTGCGCATCGATGATACCGTGCCGCTCGCCCAGGTGCGCCTCACCGGCGGCTGGCAGGATATTGTTGTCCCAATCACGACCACTACCACACGCCTGACCGATCTGGTGATCGCGCTGCGCGCGCCGCTCGGGCCGGTATCGGCCGATGATGATCGGCAAGTCGGCGTGCTGGTCGATGCCACCAAGTACACCACCGGTGCCGCACCGCTCGCGCCGTACGCGGCACAGCTAGCCTGGGGGGCGCTGGCGGGGGCGCTGACCGCGCTGGTGCTTGCTGGCTGGCGCGGGCGGCTCGCCGTTGGCCTGGCGCTTGTACTAGGCTATAGCCTGCTGCAGCGCGGCCAACCGCCCTACCCATACCCGTTGCCCATTTTACCGCTCGCGTGTGCCGCGCTCGCCGCCGTGCTTGGCTTGCGCCACGGGTCACTGGTGCTGGCGCGTTGGCGTTGGCTGCCGGGGGCTGCGGCGCTGACGGCGGGCGGTGGCTGGCTGATCATCGTGCTCCTCGCAGCACAACAGCGGATGGTGCTCTCGGTACCAGGCGTCGAAAATGACTTTCGCGTGTTTGCGCTCCGCTCGGCACGGCTCTGGGGTCAGTATGCGCCTGATGGCGTCTACTCGGCGGCGCAGGACGGCGTGCTGCGCGCAGATGGTTTTTACAACCTGGGCTACCCGTTGCTGCTGTGGCTGGTACGCCCGCTGGTACAGGATAATCCGTACACTGCTGCGCTGTTTGTGGCTCCTGTCTGCGGCGTCGTACTGCTGGCCGCGACCTACGCACTCGCACGCCAGATGCTGGGCGGTGGTGCGGCGCTGCTGGCGCTGCTGGCGCTGGCCACCAGCCCGTTTGTGGTGAGCAGCGCGCTGACGCTCGGCACCGATATGCCCTTTGCCGCCGCGTGTACCAGCACGCTGGCGTTGCTCGCTGGCCCTGCGCCGCTGGCGCGCTGGCGGATCATCGCCGCCGGGTTGCTGGCAGGTGTCGCGTTCTTGTTGCGGCACCCCGGTCTGCTGCTCGTGCCACTTGGCGCGGCGATCCTGTGGCGCAGCGGTGCCTGGCGCAACAGCGTGCTGTTCATTGTGGTCTGCAGCATCGCGATTGCGCCACAGGTTGCGATCAATCTGCGCGACACGGGTGCGCCATTGTACAGCAATCAGGCCAAGAATATCTGGCTCAACGTGTACGGCGGGAGCGACTGGCAGCGCTGGGGCGATGTGCCAAACAGCGTCACGCTCAGCGAGGTGCTGACGCGCGACCCCGGCCGCGTGCTGCTCGCCTGGTCGAACAACATTGTGGCGTATATCGGCGATGGCACGCGCGCGATCCAGCTCGAGTTGCTGGGCTTCCCGGCGAACTGGCTCGGCGTGATCGGCCTTGTTGGCTGGCTGCTCGCGCCGTGGCTGGCGCTGCGCAGACCAACGGGCGCATGGCTGCTGCTGATGTGGGTAGGCATCACAGTCGTCACGATCGCACTCGGGCTCGGGCTCACACGCTTCTTTTTGGTGCTCGCGCCGGTCTATGCGATTGCGGCGGCATGGCTGGTC
>JAYUYF010000574.1:0-3316 GCA_043752605.1 Roseiflexaceae bacterium | reverse complement strand
TAGCCGAAGGACCCGTTGGCAGCGGTGCAAGTCGCTGGATCCTTCGCGCGCACAGCGCGCTCAGGATGACCCGGGTCGCTGCGCGGGCCACCGGACAGCGCATCCTATGTAATCAGCGCGTCGAGCCGATCCACAAAGCTGGCGAGTACGCCAAAGGCGCGATCCATCGCCTGCGGGTCGGTCATATCGATCCCGGCTGTCTGGAGCGCATCGAGCGGATAGCGCGAGCCGCCGAGGCTGAGAAATGCACGATACCGCGCGACTGCGTCTTCGTCGCCTGCGGCGATCGGCACTGCGAGCGCGTTTGCGGCGGCGATCCCCGAGGCGTACTGATACACATAAAAGTTCATGTACATGTGCTGGAACTGCGCCCACATGATCCCGTCGCGCTGCGGATCCACAGCCACCGCCGGGCCATAGCCCGCACCCAGCAGCTCGGCGAGGTCAGCAGTCATGCTGTCTGCGGTGGGGGCCTGGCCGCGCTCGACCTGTGCATGCACCGCGCGCTCGTACTGCGCCAGGATCGGCATCACAAACAGGTAGCGGTGAAAATTGCGCATCGCCTCTTCGATTACGTTGATCTGGAAGCTGCGCTCGGTGTTGTGCTGCAGGAGATGATGTCGCACCAGTGCCTGGTTGAAGTTCGAAGCGACCTCGGCGACGAAAAGGGTGTAGCGGCTGTAGACGAACGGCTGGTTGCGGCGCGAGTAGAGCGAGTGCATCGAGTGGCCCAGTTCGTGTGCCAGCGTGCTCATGCCGCCAACGCTATCGTGATAGCTCATCAGGATGAATGGGTGCGTGCCGTACGTGCCGCTCGAATATGCACCGTTGCGCTTCCCGACGTTGGGATAGATATCGACCCAGCGCTGTTCGCGCAACCCGCGGCGCATGGTCTCGACGTAATCTGCGCCGAGCGGTGCCATGCCCGCGCAGATCCACTCGACCGCGCGGTCGAACGGCACCGCGACCTGCTCGGCGATCAGCGGCGCAAAGATATCGTACCCCGCGAGCTGCGACACCCCGAGCGCGCGCCGCCGGATCTCCCAGTACCGGTGCCAGAGCGGCCGGTGGCGGTTGTAGGCGTCGAGCACATTCTCGTACACCGCGAGTGGCACGTTGCTCTCGTGGAGTGCGGCGGCCAGCGCACTGGTATGGTTTCGCGCGCGCGCCGTGAACACATTCGTACGCACATTACCCAGCATCAGTGACGCCATGGTGTTCTTTGCGCCGAGGAACGCATCGGCGTACGATTCCCAGGCGCGCTGACGCAGGGCGCGGTCGGGCGATTCGAGCAGCCCTTCGATCGTGCCACGCGCTACCGGATGCTGTTCGCCTGCCGCGTCGTGGGCTGCTGGATAAACCAGGTCGTTGTCTGCCAGTACGCTGTAGGCGTTCTGCGGCGTGCTCAGCGGCTCAGCGGCCTGCGCGAGCAACACCTCGACCTCGGCCGAGCGCACGTGCGGCTGCAAGCGGTGCAGATTGTCGAGGTAGTGGCGGTAGGTCTCCAGATCGCCGGTCGTTTCGAGATACTGCTGCAGCGTGGCTGCTGGCAGCGCGAGCAACTCCGGCTCAGCAAAGGCACACGCGGCGGCCAGCCGGGCCAGCAGGCCCTGCGACCGGCCGACCATGGCGCTCTGCTGCTGGTCGCCGGTATCGACATCGAAGCCCAGGCGGGCATAGACGAACACGCGGTACGCCGCCTGTGTGACCGCCTCGCTGTGTGAAAACCACGCGAGCAGCGTCTCACCCGACTCGCCCAGGCGGCCCTGGTATGCGGCAAGGCCGGGCAGCGCGGCGTCGACATCGGCAAAGGCCTGCTCCCACGCCGCGGATGTCGCGAAGATGCTGGCAAGATCCCAGGTGTGCTCGCGCGCAATCGCGGCGCGCGGCGGAAGTGTGGTGATCATGGGTGCTCCTTTTCAATGGATGCGCCGGTAACGCCCGCATCCCTTCGGCTGCCAGCCTCAGGGCAGGCTCCCGGCCCGTGTCATCCTGAGGCTTCCTTCGCTGCTGCTCAGGACAGGCTTCAGCCGAAGGATCCCGCAGGCGGGCGAGGGGAGCGCAGGTGCGTGTCTGGTGCAGTCTCTTTAATAATTGCGATAGGTGCTACGATGCAGCGCAGTGGCATCCGCATTGCAGTGGTGGATACGCAACAACGCTACCGGGAGGATGCAGGGTGACGGTGGTTCTGTAAGCCGGTTATACCAAACTTCACGCTGCGCTGTTCAATGTCATGCTGCGCTGTTCAATGTCATGCTGAGCGGAGCGAAGCAGCCAGGGCAAATCATCGGGTGCTTTGCTTCGCTCAGCACGACAATGCTCGCCGGATCACACTGTATCGCTGAGCGATACCCGTCGTGCGCTCCTCTGCGCTACGCTGGATTCAGCGAAACATGCGTAGCACAGTAATGGAGGCGAGCATGGCTGAATTGGTATGATGATGTGCATCACACTCCCAATGGCATTGCTGTTGCTCCCGATCGCGGTATTCTGGGGAGACCGTGATGCAGGCAACTGGGCGCTCGGCGTGACGCTGCTCGGTGCGGCGCGCTGGGTGGCATCAGCGGCATTGTTGACGACGCTCGACCTGCGTTCTGGCGAAGTCGAAATCATCAGTGCGATTGAACCGCTTGCGATCGTTGGCATAGTACTGCTCTACGGCAGCTGCTACTGCGCCCATCGGCTCTTCAATCTGCTGCTTGGACACCACGAGAGCGGGGATCAGTCGGGATCGAGCGCACGAGCTACGCAACCAGCTGATGGGGGTAGCGAAGCCCGCTTGTCACTCTGAGGTGATCACGATCTCTACACCCACGATGCCGCGCACCTGCGCATCGATGAACGCCTCGGGCGCATCGCTCACCGCCCACGGCGCGGCCTGCGCATGTTCCTGGTGCGCCGTCAGATCGTGGATCTGCTGCCGGATCCAGGCCGGATCATCCCGTACCGTCGGGCGGCCCCATGCGTGGACGGTAGCGTAATTCCAGGTTGGCACGACCTTGCCGGTCTCGTGTTTGGTGGCATACCAGCCGGGCGTAATATATGCCTGCGGGCTCTGAAACACGACCAGGCACTCGGCCACCTGCGCCAGATCGGCGAGTTGCGCATTGGCACGCGCCAGATGGGCGCGCAAAGTATCGAACTCGGAGGCAGACGCGTCGATCAGCATCGGGATGAAGTTGGCCATCAGACCACCCGCACCAGCGGTGATCAGCAGGCCTAGAGCAAATCCCCGATTGGTTGCGCCCGGCTGACCTCACCCCCCGGCCCCCGCTCCCATCTGGAGAGGGGGAGCGCAATTGTCGACGGGTTCAAC
>JAYUYF010000573.1:0-3321 GCA_043752605.1 Roseiflexaceae bacterium | reverse complement strand
TCGCGCGGTTACGCGCCGGTGCCGAGGTCATTGTCCAAACCACGCTCGACCATGCCGCGCTGCTGGCCACGCTCCCCGAATATGATGCGCTGGTGGTGCGCAGCGCGACAAAGGTGAACGCCGAGGTGCTGGCGGCCGGCACCAGGCTACGCGTCGTCGGGCGCGCAGGCACGGGCGTCGACAATATCGATGTCGATGCCGCCACCCGCCAGGGCATCCTGGTGGTCAATGCGCCGGCCTCGAACAGCGTGGCGGTGGCCGAGCTGACGCTCGGGATGATCCTGGCGCTCGCACGCCGCATCCCGCAGGCGCACGCCTCGCTCCAGGGCGGCAAGTGGGAGCGCAATGCATTCATGGGCTTCGAGGTGCGTGGCAAGACGCTCGGGCTGGTGGGTCTGGGGCGGATCGGGGCCGAGGTCGCACGCCGTGCGCGGGCGTTCGAGATGACGGTCGTCGCCTACGATCCGGTCGTGTCGAGCGACCGCGCCGCGCAACTGGGTGTGGCACTGATGACGCTCGACGACGTGCTGGCGACCAGCGATTTCGTCTCACTACACGTGCCGCTGATCGATAGCACACGCAACCTGATCGATGCCACGCGCATGGCGCAGATGAAGCCGGGCAGCTTTGTGATCAACGCCGCGCGCGGTGGGCTGGTCGATGAAGTCGCGCTGCGTGCGGCGCTCGACAGCGGCCACCTGGGCGGCGCAGCACTCGATGTGTTTGCCGTCGAGCCGCCAAAAGAGAATGCGCTGGCTGGTCACCCGCACGTGGTGACGACACCGCACCTGGGTGCTTCAACGACTGAGGCGCAGGTGCTCACCGGGCTGGATGTGGCCGAGGGCGTGCTGGCGGCGCTTGCAGGTGAATCGCCGCCGTATGCGGTAAACGCACCCTACATTGCGCCCGAAATCCAGGGTATCCTCGGGCCATACGTATTGCTGGCGCGCAAGATGGGCCAGCTCTGCACCCACCTGATGCGCGACCCGGTGCGGATTTACGAAATCGAGTATCAGGGCGAACTGGCGCGCCACCCGAAAGCTCCCGTGCGCCAGGCAATCCTGCAAGGGCTGCTGAGCGGCACACGCGTCGAGCGCGTCACGCCGGTGAATGCGCCGCTGCTGGCGCGCGACCTGGGGCTTAAGTATTCCGAGCTGGCCGCGGAGGATGGCCAGGGCTATGCGGGCGCGCTGGTGCTCCGCGCGCAGGCGGCCGACGGCCCGCATGCGTTTGTGGGCACGATCATCAACGGCGTGCCGCATATTGTGGAAGCGGACAACTTCCGCGTCACATTTGAACCGAGCGGGGTGCTGTTTTTCACTTACCACCGCGACCGGCCGGGTCTGATCGGGCAGGTGGGCGTGCTACTGGGGCAGAACGATGTCAACATCTCGTCGATGGATGTCGGCCGGATCGCGCCGCGCGAACAGGCGATGATGGTGCTGCGCCTCGATAACCCCGCGCCTGCGTCCGTCGTGGAGCAGGTACGGCGCTCGGCCGATGTACAGGACGCGGTGACGCTGACACTGTAGCAACCGGTACGGCAACTGTGTCACTGGATGTCACACAGCTGTGCTATCGTAAACGGGTAGCGTGCGCTGCGCACCGCCACCGCCAGCAGCCGAGTACCGATGCCAACCAACCTGACGCCCGAACAGATCCTCGCGCTGGCACCCGATCCTGGCGCGGCCAGCGCGGGTCGCGGCCTGGCGCAACAGCGCCACTGGCTGCGGCTGGGGCAGGGCACGGTGGCGATCTGGGGCGAGTGCCAGGGGAGTGGCAAAGAGCCGTATCGTGTGCAGGTTGATCTGCGCGCGGTGCTGACGCGCTGTTCGTGCCCGAGCCGCAAATTCCCCTGCAAACACGCGCTCGGCCTGCTGCTGCTCGCTGCGGGCGGGAGCGCCGATATTCCGCAGGCCGAGCCGCCGCCGTGGGTCAGCGAGTGGCTAACCAAGCGCGATGCCGCCGAGTCGCCCGCGGCAGGGGCCACCAAACCGGCAAAGCGCGCCAGCAAAGACAAGAGTGCCGCGAGCCGTGCGGCGGCGGTGGCGGTCGGTCTCGATGAACTGGAGCGCTGGCTGCACGACCAGGTGCGGCAGGGTCTGGCGGCGACGCAGAGCCGTGGCCCGGCGGTATGGGATGCGATCGCGGCGCGCATGATCGACGCGCAGGCTCCCGGTGTCGCCCGGATGCTGCGCGAGACTGGTTCGCACGCACATACCGGCGCTGGCTGGCAGGGACGCGTGCTCGAACGCATCAGCCGCTTGCAATTGCTGATCAGCGGGTATCGCCGCCTTGCCGAACTCCCCAAACCGTTGCAAGCCGAAATTCGCAATCAGATCGGCTGGAACCAGCGCCAGGAAGATCTGCGCGATGGGCCGCTGCTGCGCGACCATTGGCAGGTGCTGGGCCAGTATACCGAGCAGCAGGAGCAACTGCGCACGCGGCGTACCTGGCTCTGGGGCAGCACCAGCGGTCGCGCCGCGTTGATCCTCGCCTTTGCGCCGCCCGGCCAGCCGCTCGAGCAGGTGGCGGCAGTCGGGATGCTGCTCGACGCCGATCTGGCGTACTTCGCGGGTGCGACCGAGCAGCGCGCGCTGCTGGTACACCGTCATCCCGCGCCAGCGCCCAGCGCTGTGCCGCCAGGTAACGCGACGATCGATGCCGCGATCGAAGGCTACGCGCTGGCGCTCACGCGTAATCCGTGGGTCGAGCGCTTCCCGGTGCTGATCGAACAGGTCATCCCGCAGCGCGCTGGCGAGCGCTGGCTGATCGTCGATCGCGACGGACACGCGCTACCGCTGGCGATCACGGGTGATGCGGGCTGGCAATTGCTGGCGCTGAGTGGCGCTCAGCCGCTGACGATCTTTGGCGAATGGAATAGTGATCAGCTGCTGCCACTGAGCGCGCGGGTGGCGGGCGAGTTGCATCGGATCACGCCATGATACACGATGTGTGGGACGAACTGGTGGCACTGGCGACGCTCGGCACCGAACGCCGTGGCTTTGCGCCACCCACCACAGCGGGCGCGCTAGGTGCGGCGCTGGCGCAACTGCCCGCCGGTGATCCACCGGCGGCGCTGCTCGGCGCGGCGGCGCTGGTTGCACAGGCACGCCGCGCCGGTGCAGTGCCAGCGATGCATCTGGCACCGGCACTGCCGCCCGCCGCGCCGGATGAACGGCCCGTGATCGGCTCTGCCGCCACCGCCCAGCTGCGCACGCTGCTCGACAGACACCATCGCCTGCTCCCCGAGTGGCTGGCAATGCTTGCGCGCAGCGGTAGGCGGCTCCCCGATCTGTTGTTGCCCGCACTGCTCCAGTA
>JAYUYF010000572.1:0-3345 GCA_043752605.1 Roseiflexaceae bacterium | reverse complement strand
TATCGCGATCGCACCAGCGGCGCGCGAAACCTGCTATCATGCCACTCGTATTCTGGTATGAGAGGCACCCACGATGACCACAATCACGCCGCCTGTCGTTGTGCGCTTTGCGCCGAGCCCGACCGGCTACCTGCATATTGGTGGTGCGCGCACCGCGATGTTCAACTGGTTGTTTGCCCGCCATTACGGCGGCAAATTCTTGCTGCGGATCGAAGACACCGACGAGAACCGCTTTGTGCCGGGTGCGGCCGAGAAGATGATGGAGGCGCTGCGCTGGCTGGGCGTCGCGTGGGACGAAGGCCCGGATATCGGCGGGCCGCAGGCGCCGTATGTCCAATCGCAGCGCAAAGAGCTCGGCATCTACCAGCAATACGCCGATCAACTGGTGGCCAGCGGTGCTGCGTACAAATGCTTTGTGACGCCCGAGGACGATGCCGCCATGCGCGCGGCGTGGGAGGCGGCGGGCAATCACCCGCAGCGCTTCCGCTTTCGCGGCCCCGAACGCGACTGGACGCCGGCGCAGGTGGCTGCGGCCGAGGCGAGCGGCAAACCGTACACGATCCGGCTCAAAGTGCCGCTCGATGGCACGACCAGCTTCCACGATATTGTGCGTGGCGGCGAGCAGATCACGATCGGCAATGCCGAACTGTACGATCTGGTGTTGCTCAAAACCAGCGGCATGCCGGTCTATCACCTCGCACATCTGGTCGATGACCATCTGATGGGCGTGACGCATGTGCTGCGCTCGGACGAGTGGGTGCCCAGCGCGCCGTTTCACATCCTGCTGTACCAGGCGCTCGGCTGGCAGCCACCGGTATTCGCGCATTTGCCGCCGATCTTCCGCCAGGACGGCCGCGGCAAGCTCAGCAAACGGCGCGACGATGTCGACACAATCAGCTTTCGCGACCGCGGCTACCTGCCCGATGCACTGTTCAACTACCTCGCCTTGCAGGGTTGGAGCTTCGACGCGCACACCGAAATCATGACGCGCGAAGATATTATTGACCGCTTTACAATCGACCGCGTGCAGCCCTCGCCCGCGCGCTGGAACCCGGAGAAGCTGCTCGATGTCAACGGCATCTACATCCGCGCGCTCGCTCCTGCCGCAGTCGCGCTCCAGATCACGCCGTTTCTCGCCGCCGCCGGGCTGGTGAACGACCCACCCGTCATGGCCGAGCAGGCGCAGATCGCGGCGCTGGTGCCGCTGATCCACGAGCGGCTCAAGCAACTCAACGAAGCCCCCGAGCTGCTCGAATTCTTCTTCCGCGATGTTGCGCCTGCGGGCGCGCCCGGCGATGCCGCGCTGCGCTACGCGCCCGAGACCGTGATTCAGAAAAAAATGGATCCGGCGCAGGTGCAAACCTTGCTCGAACAGGCACACGCGCGGCTGGAGCAGATCGAATCCTGGAACGTGGAGTCGATCGAGGGTGTGCTACGCACGTTGAGCGACGAACTGGAACTCAAACCGGGCCAGACCTTTGGCGTGCTGCGCGTGGCGGTCACCGGGCGCAGCGTCGCGCCGCCGCTCTTCGATACCATGGCCGCACTTGGTCGCCCGGCCACGCTGCGCCGCATCGCTGCTGCACGCGCGGCGATCTGATCCTCTGCGGGCGGGGCGGGCGGGCGGGCGGGCATCCCTGGCTGTACGGGCAAAGCATTCGTGCACCTGTTGCAACAGGTGCACGAATGCTTTGCCCGTACAGCCAGGGATGCCCGCCCGCCCGCCCGCCCCGCCCGCAGAGGATCAGATCGCCGCGCGTGCAGCAGCGATGCGGCGCAGCGTGGCCGGGCGACCAAGTGCGGCCATGGTATCGAAGAGCGGCGGCGCGACGCTGCGCCCGGTGACCGCCACGCGCAGCACGCCAAAGGTCTGGCCCGGTTTGAGTTCCAGTTCGTCGCTCAACGTGCGTAGCACACCCTCGATCGACTCCACGTTCCAGGATTCGATCTGCTCCAGCCGCGCGTGTGCCTGTTCGAGCAAGGTTTGCACCTGCGCCGGATCCATTTTTTTCTGAATCACGGTCTCGGGCGCGTAGCGCAGCGCGGCATCGCCGGGCGCGCCCGCAGGCGCAACATCGCGGAAGAAGAATTCGAGCAGCTCGGGGGCTTCGTTGAGTTGCTTGAGCCGCTCGTGGATCAGCGGCACCAGCGCCGCGATCTGCGCCTGCTCGGCCATGACGGGTGGGTCGTTCACCAGCCCGGCGGCGGCGAGAAACGGCGTGATCTGGAGCGCGACTGCGGCAGGAGCGAGCGCGCGGATGTAGATGCCGTTGACATCGAGCAGCTTCTCCGGGTTCCAGCGCGCGGGCGAGGGCTGCACGCGGTCGATTGTAAAGCGGTCAATAATATCTTCGCGCGTCATGATTTCGGTGTGCGCGTCGAAGCTCCAACCCTGCAAGGCGAGGTAGTTGAACAGTGCATCGGGCAGGTAGCCGCGGTCGCGAAAGCTGATTGTGTCGACATCGTCGCGCCGTTTGCTGAGCTTGCCGCGGCCGTCCTGGCGGAAGATCGGCGGCAAATGCGCGAATACCGGTGGCTGCCAGCCGAGCGCCTGGTACAGCAGGATGTGAAACGGCGCGCTGGGCACCCACTCGTCCGAGCGCAGCACATGCGTCACGCCCATCAGATGGTCATCGACCAGATGTGCGAGGTGATAGACCGGCATGCCGCTGGTTTTGAGCAACACCAGATCGTACAGTTCGGCATTGCCGATCGTGATCTGCTCGCCGCCACGCACAATATCGTGGAAGCTGGTCGTGCCATCGAGCGGCACTTTGAGCCGGATCGTGTACGGTTTGCCGCTCGCCTCGGCCGCAGCCACCTGCGCCGGCGTCCAGTCGCGTTCGGGGCCGCGAAAGCGGAAGCGCTGCGGGTGATTGCCCGCCGCCTCCCACGCCGCGCGCATGGCGGCATCGTCCTCGGGCGTCACAAAGCATTTGTACGCAGCACCGCTGGCCACCAGTTGATCGGCGTATTGCTGGTAGATGCCGAGCTCTTTGCGCTGCGATTGGACATACGGCGCCTGCGGCCCGCCGATATCCGGGCCTTCGTCCCACGCGACGCCCAGCCAGCGCAGCGCCTCCATCATCTTCTCGGCCGCACCCGGCACAAAGCGGTTCTCGTCGGTGTCTTCGATCCGCAGCAAGAATTTGCCGCCGTAATGGCGGGCAAACAACCAGTTGAACATCGCGGTGCGCGCACCACCAATATGCAGGTAGCCGGTCGGGCTCGGCGCAAAGCGCACAACGACAGGCGGCGTGATTGTGGTCATCGTGGGTGCCTCTCATACCAGAATACGAGTGGCATGATAGCAGGTTTCGCGCGCCGCTGGTGCGATCGCGATAC
>JAYUYF010000571.1:0-3353 GCA_043752605.1 Roseiflexaceae bacterium | reverse complement strand
TGCGGATAGGTGTGCGGTCAAGCACCGCAGTATCATAGGGTTTCATCAGATAATTGTACCACATCGCGTGTACGTATGACGGTTTTTAGACAGCCTCTCAGCGTACCCCTATCAGTGGTGTTCTCGCGAATGATGCGCGGCCAGTAGCTCGCAATATAGGTGAGCGCGGCGGCGTAGGTATCGGCGGACATGGCATCCTCGTTTCGCGTGCAGCATTGCTCCACAGATTGTACGACAGGATGGCCTAGTAAAGTTCTGGTTTGTCTCAGATGGTAGCATAGGATCAGGAGGCGTACCAAGAGCGCGCAACGCAAGAGAGGCAGCCATGTATCAATCCGCACAGATCGCTCGTCCGCACATCTCGTTCCCGAAACTGGTGACATTGAGCAGTGTCGCACTCTTCGGTGGGCTCGTGCTCGGCGCGCTCGCAGGCATCATCGCGGGCTTTCTCTGGCTGATTGGAGTCAGCGCACTGTTGCTGGGTCTCATTGGTGGGTTTGGGCTGATGTACGTAATCCATCGGCTGCGTGTTCGTAGCCAACTTGCGACGGTTGGTGTAGCGCTGTTCGCCACACTGGCGATGTATGTCGGATTGTATGGTGTCCAGTACGTGCAGTTTCTCAACAATGCACGCACAGAGATCCGTGCAGAATATGGTGCTACCGATGATGCGATAATGGATATAGCGATCGATGAGACGCTGGTCGGCCTTGTCGGTGTCGGTGGTCTGCCCGGATTTGTTGCACTCCAGGCACACGAGGGCATACAGTTTGGCCGAATGATGAGTTCTAGCTCGACGCGGATGGGCACGACCGCGAGCTGGGTTTACATGGCCGCAGAGATTGCGGGCACGTTGATTGTCAGTGCAGTGCTGGCCGTCTCAGCCACGCGCGAGCTGTTCTGCGAACGATGCCAAAACTGGCTGAAACCACCTCATTACATCGGCGACCTGGCTCCCGACGAGGCAGAAGCATTCGTTGCCCATCTCAAGGCCTATCGAATCGCCGAGGCAGCAGCGTGTATTCAGATAGCCATTCCAGAACCGGGCGTCGAAGTCTGCATCCAGCGCTGTGACCAGCCAGAGCTTCACGACAGTCGTATACGCCTCCATATTGCGACGGGTAGGGTGAATGGTATTACCCAGTACCGCGACATCTGGTCGGGAGCTATTGATCCACGTATGACAGATGCGCTGTCGCCCGCCGACTGACGGGCGGCAGCGCAGATAGCATCCCGTGTTGGTACGACGTTCGCCTACCGCGCGCGTGGCCCGGTGTAAACCACCTCGACCTGGATCCGGTCGGGGGTCTCGAACATGACCTGATAGTACGTATCGTCCGGGCTCATAGCGAAATCGGGCCGGTGGCGCGGCGTCTCGAACAGATGCGCCACACCACGCTCCGCCAGATAGGCGGCCGTCGCATCGACATCAGCCTGCGTTGCGGTTGCGATCGCGACGTGGTTGAGCCCCGGCCCGTCGTAATCGTTGCTCACCGATTGTGTGGCTGCACCAAACCAGATGCTTATACCGCTGTCATCCACGAGCCCCAACATACCATCGCCATCGTGGATCACCTGCCAGCCAAGAAAGGTGAACAGCTCACGATAAAATGCACTGTTGCTGCTATCGATCGCGAATACCAGATGGCCGATATGTGTTTTCACACTCGTCTCCTTTGCTTTGCCGATCCATACGATAATCGTAGAACATCTTTTCGTAATCGTCAAGCCGCAGTTGACCTCTCAGGAATCGTGCGCCACAATGGCACTTGGCATAGTCTCGAGAAACAGGTATGATCGCATGACCAACCGCAGGCGTTTGTCTGCGTATTCGCGCCAATCGAGGAACTATGCATGTCACCAATCACCGAAACCGAACGCGCAGCGCACGTTGCGAAGCTAGCTGCGGTACCCGCACAGATCGCCGCGCTGGTCGCCACACTGACGCCCGCGCAACTCATCGCCACTCCGCTCGCGCGCGAGTGGAGCATCGCGCAGAATGTCCATCATCTCGTTGATTCGCACACCAACGCCTACATCCGCGCGCGGCTCATGGCCACCGAGGAGCACCCGACGCTCAAGCCCTATGACCAGGACGCCTGGGCCGCGCTGCCCGATGCGCAGGCTGCCGATATCAGCACCTCGCTCGCGATCCTGCACGGTTTGCACGCGCGCTGGGCGGCATTCTTTGCAGCACTGCCGCTGGCAGATCTCGCGCGCACAGGTCACCATCCTGAGCGCGGCACGATCACGATTGGTTCCATCCTGGCGGGGTATGTCGACCACAGCGAAGCGCATATCGTCCAGATTACCCGCACCCTGGCCGCACAACGGTGAGCATCTGGCAGCTCGCCCAGCTCAACATCGGGCGCATGATCGCCCCACTCGGCGATCCCGCAATGGAAGCGTTTGTCGCCGAGATCGATGCGGTGTATGCTAAAGCCGATGCCGCGCCGGGCTTCGTCTGGCGGCCGCTCAGTGATGAAGCGGGCCAACGCCCGTGGGACGACCATACGCTCGTCAATCTCTCGGTATGGCAGGATCTGCAATCACTGCAAGCGTATGTCTATCATCAGGCCGATCATGTGGCAATTATGCGGCAACGCAAACGCTGGTTTTTGCCGATGCGTACGCCACATCTCGTGCTCTGGTGGGTAGCAGGCGGCCACCAGCCGACCGAAATCGAAGCTGCGTGGCGGCTAGAGCAGCTTGCGGCGCACGGGCCCACACCGCTGGCCTTCACCGCACAGGTGCCGTTTGCGCCACCCAGAAGAGGAGACTGAGGATGGAAATCGTTCGCGCCGAACTGGCAGATCTTGACCTGCTGATACCACTCTTCGATGGCTACCGGCAATTTTACCAGCAGCCGAGCGACCCCGACGGCGCACGGGCGTTTCTCGAAGCGCGCCTGATGCGCGCCGAATCGGTGATCTTTCTGGCACACGAGCACGAGATCGGGCTTGGCTTCACCCAGCTCTACCCATCGTTCTCGTCGACAACAATGCAACGCCTCTGGATCCTCAACGATTTGTTTGTCTCGCCCGATGCGCGGGGGCGCGGCCTGGGCGAAGCGCTGCTGGCTGCGGCGCGTGCCTTTGCGATCGACGATGACGCCAAGGGGCTGATGCTGGCGACGGCGATGACCAATACGACCGCGCAGCGGCTCTACGAACGCAGCGGGTATGTGCGCGATACTACGTTCTACCATTACAATCTGGTGTTTGGCACGTAGGACGGGATCGGTGCGGTGCGCGGCGGGATCGGCGCGGGCGTGATCGGCGCGGGCGTGATCGGCGCGGGCGCGTGATCGGTGCGGCGCGCGGGCGGGGCGTGATCGGTGCGGCGCGCGGGCG
>JAYUYF010000570.1:0-3354 GCA_043752605.1 Roseiflexaceae bacterium | reverse complement strand
GCGCGAATCGGTACCGCACCCGCGAGGCTGTAGCCAATGTTGCCAGCGACATCGGCATACACCATATTGAGTACCGGGGCATCCCAGCGCGCGAGCGCCGCGCGAAACGATGACCAGTCATGCGCACGATTGAGCGCAAATGCCCCTTCGATCACGCGGCTGTGATCCAGCGCCATCCAACGCAGCGCGAGCGGTGTATCCAGCATGTCCGGCGTAACCGCCGAGATAATCGGGCCGTGGCGTGTGATTTTTACCGGTTCGATATGCGGTGTGCTGCGCCCAGCGATTGTGATTGTCTCGTGGATCAACTCGGCTTGCTGCCATTCGCCGCGCACCTCGTAGCGCAACCCCGCAGCATCGGCTGGATCAAAGCGTTCGAGATACAGATCCTGCGTATCGATCATGCCGCTGGTGATGCCCCACGCCACGTGCTCGTTGTGCCCGATGATCACAGCGGGCATCCCCGGAACACTCGCCCCGGTTACGTGGAAATCGCCGCCGCTCAAATGATTCTCGTACCACAGACCGGGCATGGTGATCGCCAGGTGCGGATCATTGGCCAGCAGCGGCAGCTGGCTCGCGCTGTGCGCGCCCGAGACTGCCCACGCGTTGCTGCCCTGGCCGCCGCCATCGACGAAGAATTGCCGGATAGCGTGCGCGTGCGCCAGCGCCGCTTCGCCGATCTGTGGCGTGTAACTCGCACCGGGCGGCACGGTGAGCGGTGCGCCATCGGCATAGTGCGGGTAGCGTTGTGCGGCGCGTTCCGCGCCGACGAGCGCGAGAATCCGGGCATTGAGCAGTTCTTCCTGCCAGTTGCCCGCCAGTTGCAGCGCCATCATGAGCCCCCAGATGAGGACATCGGCGGGTTCCCACATTCGTGGTCGCAGCCGCAGCAGGACGAACTCAACCGGCAGGCGGCGTTTTTGCTGCGCGATTAACGCATTCACCCCAGCACAATACGAATTGATCAGCGACCGGCTCTCGTCATCAAGCTGCGCGAGCGCCGCGCGTGCCGCACGTGTCAATCCCAGCACGCGCATAAAGCGATCGGTATCGAGCGCCAGTACACCAAAGACCTCGGCGAGTTGACCGTGTGCCAGCCGCCGCTGGAACTCCATCTGCCAGAGGCGATCCTGCGCGTGGACGAAGCCCTGCGCCTGAAACAGATCGGTATTGTGCTGCGCATAAATGTGCGGCACACCCCAGCGATCGCGGATGACCTCGACGCGCGCCCGTAAGCCCGGCAGCACGAGCGCGCCGCTGGTCTGCGGCAGGCTGCGGCGCAGCGCTGCACCCGTCACCGCGGCAGCGAGACCTGCCACTGCACCGCTCAGCGCCAGCGCGCGTCCGATTCGACCCGGTAACGTCATATCTGAATCTCTCTGCACCTACTCCGATGGAAGCGAGGTGGCAATATCGTAGACCAGCACCTGCACGTCAAGACCATCGTTGACCAGCAGCGAGAGCGTCAATTCCTGCGTCGCCGCGCGGATCGCTGCTTCGTGCTCGGCTGGTGCATACGCACGGATCGAAGCTTCATCATCCGACGTACGTCGTACCTTGAGCACGACTGTCGGGCTGATCGCGGTGATCTTGCTCAAGAGATCACTGAGCGCGGTATCAATCGTCATTGGGTAGCTCCTGTTGTTGGATAGTTCGAATCTTTGCGACCAGTTCGCTCAAGACGATCGCGGTCGCTCCCCAGATTTTGTGTGCTCCGGCGGCGTAATATGGTACCTGCGCCGCGCGCCCCCACCAGTCACGCTGCTCGACACGAACTGTCGCCGGATCCAACAGTGCGCGCAGAGTAATCGCAAACACCGCGCTCACTTCGACCGAATTGAGGGTGAACTCGGGTACGTGCGCGCAGTATGCGACGACCGGTGTGATTCGAAAACGGCTGACCGGGATGTAGAGCGGCGCAAGCGTGCCGAGCACCGTGATCTCCTGCGTATCGACGCCTAATTCCTCAGCGCACTCGCGCAGCGCCGTCGCTGCCACATCGTGATCGTCAGGATCGACACGACCGCCAGGCAATGCAACCTCGCCACGATGTGTCGAGAGCCGTTCGCTGCGTACCGTGAGCGGTAGTACCAGTTCATCATCGACCGGGTAGAGCAGTAACAACACTGCGCCTTCGCGCGGCACACTATCGGCTGGCGGGTCGATCACGCGCAACTGGCTGCCCTGTTCATCGCGCACAAGCAACAATTGTGACGGATCAACGGGTATTTGTGAAGCAAGCGCCGTGCGCACGATCACGAGTTGTTGCCAGGCGCTGTTCTGATCCGGCACGTCGTCATCCTCATCCGAGCCGCAACGGTAGCATAGACACAGGGAATGCGCAATACTGGCGCGTTATCAGCCGCCATGTGGTGTCGGCGTTGTCAGGCGGAGCGGCAGCATAGTGACCTCACATACCGTACGGAACACTTCGCGCCCGTCACCGCGCAACCGCACACTGATTGGATACACACCCGGCCGCTCGCGTCCGACCGTCAATGTCAACGCAAATTGGCCCGTCACGCCCGCGCTACCACCACCCACTGCGCGCCCATTAAAGTAGAGCAGCAGCGGGGCACGTGGCGGAGCATTTCCGGCCACGGTAAACGCACCGCCCGGCTGGCACAGTGCCGCACCGCTGATCGTTGGTGTAGCGGTTGGCAGCGGGCTGCGTGTCGGCGTCGTGGTCGTCGCCCCTCCCGGAGTGCGCAGCACCGTCGGTGTCGATCCGACGCCCGGTGTCACGATTGTTGGCGTGAACGTCGGCGTGTTGAGCGCGGTTGCCGCCGGTGCTGCTGGTGCTGTGGTCGGCGCAGGCTGCCCAGACTGCGCCGTCGGCGCTGAGTAGCCCGCCTCCAACGTCGCGGCAGCTATCGCGTAGGCGGTCAATGTCTGATCTGCACCCACCTGCGCGCGCACCGGGCGCACATCGGCAATCATCATCCGCCCTGCCAACACCAGGGCGACGATAACAATAAGCGCGGGGAATACTGCATGACTATGCCGCTTCAACCAGCTGTCCCCCTATCATGGCAATGCCGCATCAATCACCCGTACAAATTCCTCGTATGGTTGCGCCCCGATCAGCCGTGAGCCGTTGATATCGAATACCGGACGCGTCCGTATGCCTTCCTGCTTTGCTGCCTCGAACCCGCGCAGGATTGGCTCGCGATAGGTGCCCGCCAGCAGGCACTCGCCAAACGCCGCTGTGTCAAGACCGATACCCGCAGCAATCGCGGTCAGCATACTGTCGGTTTCCCCGCTAAACAACCGGCTCTGATCAACAAAGATTGCGCTACGCATCTGCCAGAATTTGCCCTGCTCGCCACCACACTCGGCGGCCTCGGCGGC
>JAYUYF010000569.1:0-3358 GCA_043752605.1 Roseiflexaceae bacterium | reverse complement strand
GGTTGCCCTCGCTGTCAACGACCCAGTAATACGGGTTGCGGTTCCACACCGCGCGCACGCCACTCTCGAACGTATCGAGCTTCCAGCCGGTGAGGCGTGGAATCTCGGGGTTGTTGTGGTTGAACTTCTGGCTATGCAACTCGAAGTCCGCGTTCGACTTGGTCAGAATTGGGTTGAACTGCTCCAGGTAGTGGCGCGGCATCACCCAGGCTGGCCCGATGAACATATTGGTCCACATCGCCACGCGGTCTGCGGTGAGCGGAGCCGGTGAGTCGAAGACCATCTCGAAGGTAAAGTCATCGACCGCGTTCATCGTCATCAGCGAGCCGCTGCCCGAGCGGGCCTCGTCAGGCGGCGCGTTGATCGGCTTGATCTCACCAAACTCAGCGGCTTCCTTGCCGTTGCCGCCGACGGTGTATTCCCACCAGTACATAATGTCTGTGGTGGTGAACGGCTCGCCGTCTGACCACTTGACACCCTCGCGCAGCTTGAACGTCCACTTGCTGGTGTCGGCGTTCGACTCCCAGCTCTCTGCAAGACCTGGTCCGATCGCAAGACCGTCCTTCAGGTAGCGCAGCAGCGACGAGCCATACTGCATCTCGTGGATGAAGCCCGTGATGCCCCACTCATTGTTGTAGGTTTTGTTCATCACGCCACCGTACTTACCCGGCGTGAGCCACACATGCGGCGGGGTATATGGGTTCTGTGGCAGGCGCTCCTCGAGTGCCGGGATCGTACCTGCGGCCACCATCTCGGCAAGCATCGGTGCTTCCTTGAAAGCACTGGTACCAGCTACCGGGGCGGTCGTCGCAGCTGCAGGAGCGGCGGTCGCAGCTACTGGAGCGGCGGTCGCGGCAGCAGGGGCGGTCGTCGCGGCTGCCGGGGCAGTGGTCGCGGCGGCGGGGGCGGGGGCGGTCGTCGCAGCAGTGGGAGCACCACTACCACCACCGCAGGCTGCGATCGCGGTACCTGCCGCAGTCACAGCCGAGACGCGAAGAAAATCGCGTCGGTTGAGCTTCCGTGCTCGAGCCATCTTCAAAGTCCTCCTCATTGAGCGACGCTGCAGACCAAGTTTGCGCAGCGTCCAGTGTGGAACGTCTGGCTTTGAGAGCTTGGAGAATCTGGTTTCCGAAGGGTCAATAACCGGGGTTTCTGCTTAGCCCCCTCCGCACGACGTAACACAGCTTGGCAGGGGTAATTGTATATCTGCGCTGATTGATTGTCAAACACGAGTTTGCACAGGGCTTGTCGATATATGTGCAATAGGGCTTTGCATAAAGCTGTGCTGGTGAGCGACAAACAATGCTACAATGTGCAGGCGACGGAGGAACACTTCACAAATGATGCGCTTACGACAACGTGGAACGCTGGTGTATGTAGGTGCGCTGCTGCTGGCCGCGTGTGGTGCGCCACCAGCAGTTGTGCCTGGTACGCAACTGCCAGCTCCGCAGGTGGCAGCCACCCGCCAGCTGCCACGCGTGCAGCCCACACGCCTCATCCCGACCGTAACGACACCGACGCCACCCCCCCACTCCTCGCCCGCACCTGCGACGCAGACGCGCACACCCGCCCCAAGCACAACACCCGCGCCAAGTGCCACACCCGCGATTCTGGCCGATCCGCTGACGGGGGTGCGTGCGCTCGCACGTGGTCAGCTCATGCGCCGCCCGGTTTTTGTCATGATCGATAACCATCCCGCCGCCTACCCGCAGGTCGGGCTGGCGCGCGCATCGCTCACCTTCGAAGCCGTGACCGAATTTGGCCTGACGCGCTTTATGGCAGCTTTTGTGCCCGATGAATCCAACAAACAGTTGACGATCGGCCCGGTTCGGAGCGCACGGACGTATTTTGTACGTTGGGCGGCCGGGTTTGGCGCGGTGTATGTCCACAACGGCGGTTCGCCGCAATCGCTCGATCTGCTCACGCGCACGGATGTGATCGAGAACGTCGACTCGCTGACGCGCGATGGTGTGGCCTTTACGCGCGATCGAACCCGCCAGTCACCGCACAACTTACAGACATCGCTGGCGGCGCTCGATACCGTCGCGCGTACCGCCGATGCCGATACGCAGGCGGGATATCTGTTTGGTATGACCGGCGAAGCAAAACCGCCGCAGACCGCGCATCGGATTGATTATTATTTTCTCTACCGCGAAGATGCGGTCACCTGGGTGTATGATGCGACGACCGATGCCTACATCCGTCTTCGCCGTGGTGCACCGGCCCGTGACGCCGACGGCACGGCGCTGACGACACGCAACCTGATCGTGATCGAGATTCCCGAGGAACCGATCGTCAATGACCCTGCGGGCCGCGTTGAGCTGCAAGTGATGGGCGAGGGGCGCGCACAACTCTTTATTGGCGGCGGGATGCGCCCGAGCGTTTGGCGCAAGGCTAGCAGCGACGCATCGCTACGCTTCTTCGACAACGATGGTAACGAGGTCGTATTCCGCCCCGGCCAGATCTGGATCGCCGCCGTGCCAAACATTGACCAGGTGGTGGCGCGCTAGGGTGAGCTCACCCCCCGCCCCTCTCCGACGCGGAGAGGGGTGAGAATGTTGTGCCCTACAGTTCGCGGCGTCCTTCTAATGCCGAACCCAGCGTGTTTGGATCGGCCCATTCGAGATCGCCACCGGTGGGCAGCCCGCGTGCGAGCCGCGTGACACGCACGCCAAGCGGTACGAGCGCGCGTTGCAGGTGGAATGCGGTCGCCTCGCCCTCAAGGTTCGGGTTGGTGGCGACAATGATTTCATCAACTGGATCGACGCGCACCCGATCCACGAGTTCGTCAAAGTAGATATCCTCGCGGTTCATACCCTCGAGCGGTGCGATCCGCCCGTGCAGCACGTGATACAGGCCGCGATAGGCACCGGTGCGCTCGATCGCCACCACATCGAGCGGCTCCTCGACGACACAGATCAACTTGCGATCACGGCTATGGTCGGCGCAGATGCTACACTCAGGGCTCTGCGCGATGAAGAAACAGCGCGCGCAAAACTGCACACCATCGTTGAGCGCTGCGAGCGCCTCGGACAGCGCCTTGGCGCGTTCGTCCGGAGCGCGTAGCAGGTGAAACGTCAACCGCGACGCGGTCTTCGGGCCAATGCCGGGCAGCCGACCGAATTCTTCGATCAGCTTCGCCACCGGCGCGATCAGGATGCGATTGTCGTGCGGGTTGGTCACCCTACATCATTCCCGGCAGCTTCATGCCGCCGGTGAGCGGGCCCATGCGCTGCTCGGCAAGCTGTGCAGCCTTGGCCGATGCGTCGTTGATCGCGGTCAAGATTAGATCCTGCAGCGTCTCGACATCTTCCGGGTCGATCACCTCGGGCGCGATCCGAATCGCTTTGACCTCGCG
>JAYUYF010000568.1:0-8281 GCA_043752605.1 Roseiflexaceae bacterium | reverse complement strand
CCGCTGCCGCCGACGCCGCTGGTGGGGCGTCGCACCGAGTTGCACACCGTCTGCGCGAACATCCGCGCGGGCAATGAACGGTGTCATACGCTCACTGGCCCGGGCGGTATCGGTAAGACGCGGCTTGCGATTGAGATTGCCCACACATTGCGCTACGATTTTGAAGATGGTGTGTACCTGGTTGAACTCGCTGCCCTCACCGATGCCAACCTCGTGGCCGATGCGATCGCGCGCACGCTGGGGGTGAAAGAGCGGTCGCAGCTGCCGCTGCGCGCAACCGTGCGCGAGAGCCTGCGCAGCAAGCATCTGCTGCTGTTGCTCGACAATTTCGAGCACGTCGTCGCGGCAGCGCCGCTGGTCGCCGAATTGCTCGCGGTCTGCCCGGGTCTGCACGTGCTCGTGACGAGTCGCGCGCCGCTTCAGATCCGCGCCGAGCAGCAATTTCCACTCGAGCCGCTCCCCGAATCCGATGCCGTGCAATTATTTCTGCAGTGCGCGCACGCCGCTGGTGCCAGCCTTCCGGTCGATGCCGCGCTCGACTATGCGGCGATTTGCGAGCGGCTGGACCGGCTACCACTTGCGATCGAGATCATTGCGGTGCGCGCGCAGACACTCACGCCACGTGAATTGTTGCACCAGCTTGCGCAGCCGCTCGACGCCGTCGCATCGGGTGCGCGCGATGTCTCCGCACGCCATCAGTCGTTGCGTCGTGCGATCCAGTGGAGCTACGACCTGCTCGATGCCGAGGAACAGCGTGTCTTCCGTGCGCTTGGCGTTTTCGCGGGTGGCTGTACTGCCGAGGCGGTGCAGGCGGTTGTGGAGGCATCCGAATCGCAGCTGCCTGCGCTCGAAGCGTTGCATCGCGCCAGTCTGCTGACGCGCCAGGTCGTCGCGGAAGGGACGCGCTTCGGGGTGCTGGAGACGATCCGCGAATTTGCGCGCGAGGAACTTGTGCGCCACAACGAAATGACCACTGCACGCGACCACCACGCGCGCCATTATGCCGCACAGGCCACGCACACCTACACCGAACTGCTGCGTGCCGAGGCGCCGCGCTGGCGCGCCTGGATCGCCGCCGATCGGGCGAACCTGCGCGATGCATCTGCCTGGGCACTCGAACGCCAATCGTACACGACTGCGCTCACGATCGCCACCGGCATCTGGCGCTACCACTGGATGGCAGGGTCGCTGCGCGAAGGGCTCGAACATCTTGAGCGCGCCCTGGAGTTCCGCGCGCATGTGCCGCTGGAATTGCAGTCGAATGCGCTGCGCGCGGCTGGCACCCTGGCGGGTGGTTTGAACGATTACCCGCGCGCAGGTCGCTGGCTCGATGCGGCGATCGCCGTCGGCTGGCAACTCAACGACCCGTATATCCTGCAAATGGCGGTGACCAATTTTGGCGGTGTGCTCCTGCAGCAGGGCGAGCTCGACGATGCGCGTATCCAGCTCGAAGTCGGGTTGTCGCTGGCGCGGCGCGGCCGTGATCCGACAACTGCCAAATTTGCGCTCGGCCTGCTGGCCAGCCTGCATCTGCGCCTGGACAACTACACCGAAGCCTACACGCTGAGCGCGGAAGGACTCCAGCTGAATCGCGCGCGTCACGATCCTGAGGGCACAGCCGATGCGCTGCGCACGCTGGGAATGACCTGCCTCGCGCTGGGCGATCTGCCACGCGCACGGCAGCTCGGCGAAGAAGCGTATGCGCTGCACCATACGCTCGATCATCAACTCGGCATGGGTCTTGACGCGGTTTTGCTGGGGAATATCGCGTATGCTTCCGGTGATAATGCCGCTGCGCTGGTTCAGTTTCGCCACTGTTTTCAGGTGTGGCGCGAGCGCGAATATATTCTGATCAGTGCGACGGTGCTCGATTGCATCGCGCGCTCGCTCATCCACACACACGATTGTGTGCGCGCCACAACGCTGACGAGCGCAGCAGCGAGTATTCGTACCCGATCGCACGTCCGGCTGACCGACCGCGAGCAGGCAAATTGCGATGCCACGACCGACGCCTGTCGTGCGGCGCTCGATCTCGCTGCGTTTACTGCGGCATGGCAGGTAGGCGAGCAACTCAGCCTCGAAGATGCCGTGGCGCTGGCGCTGGTGGGTGATGGGGTGGGGTGATGGTAAAGACGCAACACGTTGCGTCGCTGACATGGTCTCGGAAACGACACACTATCCTGCGTCGCTATGATGTCTCGCCCACCCGCAACACGATGCTCAGCACCGCGCCCGCGCCGCGCAACGCGGCGGCGAGGATCAGCGCCGCCCCGAAGCCCGCCGTATCGGCGAGCGCGGTGCCCACCAGCGGCCCGATCAGCGTTGCGACGTAGGTCATCACCTGATAGATCGCTACATACGTCGGCACCTCGCCCGGCGGCACGGTGGCGAGCTGGATATCAAACAGCACCAGGTTCATGCCCGCGCCAAAGATCCCGGCCAGCGCCGCGAGCAGCGTCAGCAGCGCAATATCGTGCGTCAGCGACGCCAGCAGCGGGTAACAGGCCAGGCCAAACAGGCTGATCCGCAGCGCCAGCACATTCCCCTTGCGGCGCGTGAACTGCGTCCATAGAAAATAGCCAACCAGCGCGACGCCACTGTTTACGGTATTGATCAGGCCGATCGAAAAATCGCTGGCCTGCACCTCCCGCACAAAATAGAGCGGAAAGAGCGGTAGCGCCATCATAAAGCCCAGGTTGAAGACAAACGCCATCACCACAAATCTGCCAAATGCCGGGGTGCGCCGCAACAACGCCATGCTCTCGCGCAGGCCAAGATGCTGGCTGCGCGCGTTGGCCCGCGCGGCGGGGTCGTTGTCGGGTACGCTGATCTGCTGCGAGAAGAAGAAGCTGACCATGCCGCCGACCGCCGAGGCGATGAAGGCGATCTGGTAGTTGAGCGGGAACATCACCCGATCGAGCGCGTAGCCGATCCCGGCGACGGTGACGGCCGTGGTGGCGCCCAGCACCGACCAGCGGCGGCTCATGAGGTACTGCCTGCGCCGTGGCCCGGCCACCGCGCCCATCACTACCGTAAACGTGATGTTGACCATCGTGAGCGGGATGGTAATGATCGCCCAGACGGCGATCACCAGCAGCGCGACCTGCTCGTTGGTGAAGAAGAATGGTGCGATGCCGATCGGGATCAGCGACAACTGCACCAGCACCCGTGCGCGCGAGTACCAGGGCACGACGTTGCGCCGCTGCGCGAGAAACTGGCCCATCGGGATGGCCAGCAGCACGCCGGCGAGCGCGGGCAGTGCGGTCAGTAACCCGACCAGCAGCGATGATGCGCCCAGGCGTGCCAGAAACACGGGCAGAAACATCTGCACGCCCACCACGATTCCCACGCCCACGCCGTCGATGATCACGCTGCGCACGTTGCGCCGCAGCAGCGCCTCGTCTTCGGGCGTGGTGGGCTGCGCGATACCCGGGCTCGTCATTGAGATGTCATTCGCATAGTGCCGACCATCGAGGCGCCCGTGCGGGCCCACCCGCTAAACCATGTCCGTGTTATTCTACCAGTTCGTGGGCGTGCTGTTGCACCTTGCGAAATGCCGCTACCACATCGTCGATGCCCGCGCGGTCGCCGAGCAAGGCGCTGTGGTGCAGCCAGACCGCTTCGTGTTTGGCTGCACGCTCAGCTACCGGGAACGATGCATCGCGGAAGTCGAAGCGATCCGGGAACATCGCGGCGGTCGGGTGCATCGCAGGCGCAGGCCGAAACAGCGCGTAATCGTGCATCGCTTCGTAGCCGGTCCACACCGGCATACCCTCGGCTTCGAGCGCATCGCAGACCCTGCTGTTGCCCGCACCAAACACCTGCGGGTCGATCGCGACAATGTACTGGTACACCGCGCGGCGCGTCTGGCGCGGGTCGCGGCGCAGCACGCGCACGCCGTCGATCTCGCTGAGCGCCTCATCGAGATCTGCGGCATTCTCCTCGCGCGCGCGGGTCTGCGCATCGAGCCGCGTAAGCGCGACTTCGAGCAGCGCCGCCTGGAGTTCGCTCAGGCGCTGGTTGCCACCAAAGCGTGCGGTACGCCCGCCCGCGCCTTTTGGGCGGCCACAGTCGATCAGCGAGTGGCACGCCTCGGCCAGCAACTCATCGTTGGTGAGCACCAGCCCGCCCTCGCCGGCGGTGAGCAATTTCGACGATTGCATACTAAACGACCCGAGATCGCCGATCGCCCCTGCGCCGACGCCGCGCCACTGGGCGCCGTGGGCGTGCGCGCAATCCTCGACCACGATCAGATTGTGGCGCGCGGCAAGTGTCATGATCGCGTCCATGTCGGCCATCAGGCTGCCGATATGCACCGGCATGATCGCACGGGTGCGCGATGTGATCGCCGCTTCGACCGCCTGCGGGTCGATACAGTAGTTCGCCGGGTCGATATCGACGATCACCGGGATTGCGCCGACCTCCATCACGCTGCTCGCCGTGGCAGCAAACGTGTAGGCCGGCACGATCACTTCATCGCCCAGCCCGATCCCTGCCGCCCTGAGCGACGTGACGAGTGTGACGGTGCCGTTGGTCATGCAGATCCCGTACTTCGCGCCGTGATATGCTGCAAATGCGGCGGCAAAGCGCGCGGCGTGCGGGCCGGGCTCGGGGTAGCCACCCCACTGCCCGCTGCGGATTACGGCCGTCACCGCTGCGATCTCGCGTTCGTCGGCGATCGGCCATGCGGGGTACTCGGTCGTGCGTACCGGAGTGCCGCCGTGGAGCGCGAGGGCTGGCATTGCTGGCCTCCTGTGAATTGCTCAATTGAAAAGGTCAGGTAAGTTTGCCGTACTGGGCGACGAGTTCGGCCATGTGATCGCCTGCGGCGCCCTGTGCGCGGATGCCGGCGTAGACGCCACGACGATCGGCTTCCGGGCGGTTCTGGCTCACTTTCCACTTGCCCTCGCTGCGCACAATCACAAGTTCCAGCCCGATAATGCCTTTGAGCTGCGCATCGATAAACGCTGGTGGGGCGTCTTCCACATCCCAGGGCTGCGCGCGGTCGTGCTCGTGCTGCTGCGTGAGCGCGTCGATCTGCATGCGCAGCCACGCCGTGTCGTCAATCACGCGTGGCTGGCCCCAGATGTGAACCGTGGCATAGTTCCAGGTCGGCACGACCTTGCCAGTCTCGTGTTTGGTTGCGTACCAGCTCGGTGTGACGTACGCATTGGGCCCCTGAAACACGACCAGGCACTCGGTTGCGTTCATCAGCGCCTGAATCTGCGGGTTGGCGCGTGCCAGATGCGCGCGCAGCGTGCCGTGCGGCGATGCGGTTGCGTCCAGGGTGAAGGGGATCGGGTTGGCGACCAGCCCGTCGATGCTGGCGGTGATCAGCAGCCCGAGCGGATAGGCCTGGATCAGCGCGTGCTGCGCCGCGATCCGATCCTCGCGAAAATGGGGTGGCTGGTACATACAGTTTCCTTTCTCCTCGGCTCGCACAGGCGAAACTCACCCCCCCGGCCCCCGCTCGGACCCGGAGAGGGGGATCGCTATTGTCGACTGGTTCAACCTGTGTGCGAACCGCTTCAGCGGGTGGGATTATTCGTGCGCGATACTTGTTCAGACCGGACCGGCAACAGTGGCGAGAAACAATGGCAACTCTGTTGGATTGTACACGAGCGAGTAGGCGGGTGCGACGAACGCAAGAATCGCGACTGGTGCCTGCAATATCATTGACTCGGTGCTCGGGCCGTGTGACGTTGCGCTGGCCCCACGTCGAGATCTGAAAGCCGATGACACCCTCGCCAGTTGTGTTATCAAACATCAGCATTGATCCATCTCCTCAGCCCGCTACGGCGGGCTTCGCGCCACGACGTACGCGTGCGCCGCACAATGGGTGCGCTGCGATCAGCGTGTGGTAGTGCGTCTCCCACGCTTCTGCCGATCGCCGATCGCGGTCGTCGCGGTCGTGCCATACGCCATCGGGCGTGACGACCGCGCCAGGGATGCTATCATCGCGAAGCTGCGCGGTCGTCGTGATTCGACCGTGTGCGGCGCGTTTCATGCGTTCCGGCAGTATCCCTTCAGCCACCCGATCATCAAACGATCCGGGGCTGCCCGCCAGATAATCGTAGCGGCCAGTCGTGCGGTCATCGTCGCGCATCTGATGTGGTGCGAGCAGCGCCTCCGCGAACTCCAGCAGCGCTGCGGGCGGCACCGTGTAAGGTACCAGCACAAAGACCAGTGTCTTCATGATGCGACGAAGGCGTAGTCGTCGGTATCAGCCACCGGCACAAAACCGATCGCCTGATAGATCCCGTTCGATGTCGGGTTGGCGAGATCGGTATACAGTGAGACAAACGCCCGCCCGCCATCGAGCACCTGCTGGCTGAGCGCAGCTACGGCGTTCGATGCGTAGCCGCGGCCGCGCAGCGCAGGCGGCGTGTAGACCGGGCCGATCCGAGCGCCGTTGGGTGTCGCGTAGTTGACGCCGATCATGCAGACGGGCTTATCATCGATCCACCAGGCGAGGCTGCGCTGCGGCGACTCGATCCAGCGTCTGGCGAGTGCGGCGTAGTCTGCTGGCGTGCCGTGCTCGTGCATCGCTTCGGCATTGAACGCTGCCAGCCAGGTTCTGATGCGCGGCAGGTCAGCGGCCTTCGCTCGCTGCAGCCGCCCGCGTGCCGGTACTGGTGTCATCACGTGCGTGAGTTGGTAGATCCGCAGTTCCACCTGCAACTGGCTGCGTTGGCCGGTCTGGCCGCGCCAGGCTTCGCCAAACGCGCTCGGTCGCGGCGCGCTGAACCCTGGTACGCGTGCGCCGCGCGCCGCGAGATCGGCCGCCAGCAGCTCTGCAGCCTCCGCCGATGCGCGACTGATGACGAGCTTGTGCGGCGGCGTCATCACACCGCAGGCCACCACCTGACCGTGAAGCAGCACCGCTGCCATATAGGGTGGTTGCAGATACGTGTCGGGGAAGTGCGCAAGCTCGCGCAGCGTGCCGATTATCAGATTGTGTTCGACCTCGCGTTCCAGCAGAAATGGCCAGACGAGTTCGCTGAAGGTAGCGACATCGGTTGCAACAATACATTCGAGCGTCATTGTCATTCCTTCCTCAGCCCGCACAGCGGGCTTCGCCCCGGTAGCCAGCGGCTGAAGCCGCTGGCTACCCCGCGCCCATTCGCTCGCCGACCAAGCCGCGCACCGCCGCCAGCATCCGGCTGCCTGTCGTCGCGCCGATCGACATACGCGCTTCGTACTGGCGGCCCGGGTTCTGCCCATCGGCGGGCGGCACAAACACCGCATCCGGCAGGATATACCCCATGTCATCATCTGCGCTACACGCGAGTATGCGCAGCGGGCCGGGCAGCAGCTGTTTGAACACCGATCCGAGCGCCGGCAATGGCTGGCCCGGGATACTGAGGATCTGCACCGGCCCGAGGTCGATCAGGGTGCAACTCGTGGTGAGCGCCCCATCCGCCAGCGCGCGTGGGCGTAGCAGCTCCGCCGCGTGGGCCCGGGCGCGGCGCGGGTTTTCAAGCGGCAGCGTGAACGTGGTTCGGCGCACCACGAGCTGCTCAGCATCGACGAGCGGGGCAGTGGCGAGCGCGGCGAGCGCGGCTTCGGCGTATGCCTGGCCGATCTCGTGCCGGTCGCGCCCCGCTGTGGCGGGCGCGAGCACGCCGCTCAGTGCACCTGAAATATAGAGCGCGGTGCCGCCGATCTGCGCCTCGACGGCCGCGCACGCCGCGCCGGTATAATCGGCTGAGAGCAGCGTGCTGGTCGCATCGAGCATCGCGGGATGGCAGGCGAAATTGAGAATCGTGCCGATCACCTCACCGTCGGGTTTTTCGAAACTCAGCACGACAATTTCGTCGTCGATGATCTGCGGCGCGCGCGTATCCAGGATGGCGTGTGGCATGTAGGTGGTGGCGGCGCGCAGTTGTGCCGGGCAGACAAACGCCAGCGCCTCGGCGGCGGCCTCGACGATCGCCTGGCGTACATGCGCCAGGTAATGCAGATCGACCCCGCTGGTGGCTGCATCTGGCCCCCACAGCCCAAGTGTGTCGGGGGCGCTGTGGGTGTGCGTACAGGTCACAATCACGCCGACCGGGTCGATCTCACGCTGTGCGAGCTCGGCGCGTACCAGTTCGACATCGCTGTAATCGAGGCCGATCAGATCAACCGCCACGATGATCGCCGTCTGTTCATCGGCGCGCATCGCCAGCGCCCGCACCATGAGTGGCAGATCGACGCCCGTGGCGCGCCGGTCGTTGCCAGAACCGGCGAGGAACACCGGCGTGCCGTTGAGCGTGGGGGTGATGTTGCGGGTAGCCAC
>JAYUYF010000567.1:0-8281 GCA_043752605.1 Roseiflexaceae bacterium | reverse complement strand
CCGGAACCGACCGTGCGGCCACCCTCGCGGATAGCGAAACGCAAGCCTTCTTCGATTGCCACTGGCATAATCAACTCAACGTCCATCTCGACATTGTCGCCCGGCATCACCATCTCCATACCGTCCGGCAGCTTGATGTTGCCCGTCACGTCGGTCGTGCGGATATAGAACTGTGGCCGATAGCCGGGGAAGAACGGCGTGTGCCGCCCGCCCTCTTCCTTCTTCAGCACATACACGTTTGCCTTGAACTTCGCGATCGGCTTGATCGACGCCGGCATCGCCAGCACCTGCCCACGCTCGACATCCGTGCGCTCCACGCCGCGCAGCAGCACGCCAACATTATCGCCGGCGATGCCCTCATCGAGGGTTTTCTGGAACATCTCGACACCGGTCACGACCGTTTTCTTGGGCAACTCGTCGGTCATGCCAATGATCTCAATCGTGTCGGTCATCCGCACGCGCCCGCGCTCGATGCGCCCGGTCACCACGGTGCCGCGGCCCTTGATACCAAACACGTCCTCGATCGGCATCAGGAACGGCTTGTCGATCTCGCGCGTTGGCGTCGGGATGTAGGTATCGACCTGGGTCATCAACTCCAGGATCGCCGCATACTCCGGCGCGTTGATATCGGTCGCCGTGCTCGAGAGCGCGGCGAGCGCGCTGCCCCGCACGATCGGAATATCATCGCCGGGGAAATCGTTCTTGCTGAGCAGCTCGCGCAGCTCGAGCTCGACGAGCTCCAGCAGCTCCTCATCTTCCATCATGTCGACCTTGTTCAGGAACACGACCATGGCCGGCACCTGCACCTGGCGCGCGAGCAGCACGTGCTCTTTGGTCTGCGGCATCGGGCCATCCGGGGCCGAGACCACCAGGATCGCGCCGTCCATCTGCGCCGCACCCGTGATCATATTCTTGATATAATCGGCGTGGCCCGGGCAATCGACGTGGGCATAGTGACGCGCATCGGTCTGATACTCGACGTGCCGGATCGCGATGGTGATGCCACGCGCGCGCTCTTCGGGCGCGTTGTCGATCTGGTCGTAGGCGATATACTGCGCCCCACCGCGCATCGCGAGCACCTTGGTGATCGCGGCGGTCAGCGTCGTCTTGCCGTGGTCGACGTGCCCGATCGTCCCAACGTTGACATGCGGCTTATTGCGCTCAAATTTCTGCTTACCCATTGTGTTTCGCGCTCCTGGTTCTAGCCGCTAGCCGCGGCGCTTCTCGATGATCTCTTTTGCCAGGTGATCCGGCAATGGTTGATAGTATGCAAACTCCATCGACGACGTCGCGCGTCCCTGCGTTGAAGAGCGCAGGTCGGTGGTGTAGCCAAACATCGCTGCCAGCGGCACGTTGGCCTTGACGATCTGCGCGTTGCCACGCGCTTCCATGCCTTCGACGGAACCACGGCGCGCGTTCAGGTCACCAAGTACCGAACCGAGGAAATCCTCAGGCGTAGTCACTTCAACCTTCATCACCGGCTCGAGCAGCACCGCGCGGCCCTTACGGACACCATCTTTGAGCGCCATTGAGGCAGCAATCTTGAACGCCATTTCCGAGGAGTCAACCTCGTGATAGCTACCATCATAGAGTGTAGCTTTCAAATCGACGACCGGGTAGCCAGCGAGTACACCACCTGCCATCGCCTCTTTGATGCCGGCTTCGATCGCGTTGAAATACTCACGCGGGACAGAACCACCAACGATCGCGTTGACAAACTCGAAGCCCTTACCCACAGCGGAGGGCTCGAACCTGACCTTGACGTGACCGTACTGGCCCTTACCACCTGACTGACGCACAAACTTGCTGTCGATGTCGGCAAGCTGCGTGATCGCCTCGCGGTACGCGACCTGCGGTTTACCCTGATTGGCCTCGACCTTGTACTCGCGCCGCATGCGGTCGACGAGCACCTCAAGATGCAGCTCACCCATGCCAGCAATAATCGTCTGACCCGTCTCGTGATCGGTATAGACACGGAAGGTCGGATCTTCTTCGCTGAGCTTGTTGAGCGCAATCGCCATCTTATCCTGATCGCTCTTGGTCTTTGGCTCGATTGCGAGCTGGATGACTGGCTCAGGGAACCGAATGTTCTCAAGCACAATCGGGTTTTCAGGATCGCAAATCGTATCGCCGGTAAAGCTCTGCTTCGGGCCTACCATTGCAGCGATATCGCCGGCATAGACCGAGTCAATATCTTCGCGGTGGTTGGCGTGCATCTGCAAAATGCGACCAAGGCGCTCGCGCTGACCACGAGTGGTATTCAGCACATACGAGCCTTTTTCGATCTTACCTGAGTAGACGCGGAAGTACGCCAGCTTACCCACGAATGGGTCAGCCACAATTTTGAAGACCAGACCCGAAAACGGCGCGCTGTCGCTTGCCGCACGGCTGACAAACTCAACGTCGGGGTCTTCGGCATCTTGGCCAGGCATCGTGCCTTTAATTGCAGGCCGATCAAGCGGCGAGGGCAAAAAATCCAGTACGGCATCGAGCATACGCGGCACACCCTTGTTGCGCAGCGCAGCGCCGCACAGGACAGGTACCAACTTGCCATCGATCGTCGCTTTGCGCAGGGCAGCACGCATATCCTCGGGATCCAGTTCCTGGCCTTCGAGATACTGCGTCATCAGCGTGTCGTCCGTCTCGGCGATTGCTTCGATCATCTCCTGGCGGAGCTTCTCAGCCTGCACCGCAACCTCGGCCGGGATCGGACCAAGAGTATCAGTGCGACCAGCATCATCGGTAAACATAGCAGCCTGATTTATGAGCAGGTCAACCAGACCGAAGAAGCGATCCTCTGAACCGATCGGCATCTGGATAGGCACTGGCTTTGCGCCAAGGCGATCCCTGATCATCTGTACCGTACGATCAAAGTTCGCACCAACGCGATCCATTTTGTTGACAAAACAGATACGCGGTACATGATATTTATCGGCCTGACGCCACACAGTCTCAGACTGCGGCTCGACACCGGCAACCGCATCGAAGACCACCACACCACCATCAAGTACACGCAGCGAGCGCTCAACTTCGACAGTAAAATCTACGTGGCCAGGAGTATCGATGATATTGATCCGATGGTCTTTCCAGGCAGCGGTCGTCGCAGCAGCGGTGATCGTAATCCCGCGCTCGCGCTCCTGCTCCATCCAGTCCATCGTGGCAGTGCCTTCGTGCACTTCACCAATTTTGTAGGTACGACCGGTATAAAATAGAATGCGCTCGGTCGTCGTCGTCTTACCCGCATCGATATGCGCGATAATACCAATATTGCGGGTCTGCTCCAGCGATATTTCTCGAGCCATAACCTCCGCTCCTCTCTCTTCCTCTTAGAACCGGCCGTAATGCGAGAAGGCCCGATTGGCCTCGGCCATGCGCTGAACATCTTCCTTGCGTTTGATGGTGTTGCCCGTGTTGTTGAAGGCATCCATCAGCTCGGTCGCCAATCGCTCGTCCATCGGCTTGCCCGAACGCGCACGCGCCGAAATCAACAGCCAGCGCATTGCCAGCGACTGACGACGATCGCTCTTGACTTCGACAGGCACCTGATACGTCGCACCACCGACACGCCGCGGCTTGACTTCGATCGCGGGGCCTGCGTTGCGGATGGCAATCTCGAAGACTTCCATTGGTGCCTTCTTCAGCCGATCACCGGCCAACTCCAGCGCGTTATAGACAATCTTCTCGGCCATGCGCTTCTTGCCACGCTGCATCACTTTGTTGATAAACTGCTGCAACAGCACGCTGTTGAAACGCGCATCTGGCAGCACTTCACGCTTTTCTATCGTTCCTCGACGGGGCATCGCTTACCTCTCGTTACTTCTTCTTGACCGGTGCAGCGTTCTTCTTGGTTCCGTACTTCGAACGACCCTGCTTGCGGTTCGCAACGCCCTGCGCATCGAGTGTGCCGCGCACAATGTGATAGCGGACACCCGGCAGATCCTTTACGCGGCCACCGCGGATCAGAACGACCGAATGCTCTTGCAGATTGTGACCCTCGCCGGGGATATAGGCGGTGACTTCCATACCGTTCGAGAGCCGCACACGCGCGATCTTGCGCAGCGCCGAGTTTGGCTTCTTCGGCGTCATCGTCTTGACCTGCGTGCAAACGCCGCGCTTAAACGGCGCACCACGGCCGCGGGTGAGCTTGCCCTTCAACACGTTGTAGTTGAAGCGCAACGCCGGCGCTTTGACCTTCTTGACGACTGGTTTGCGCGGCTTACGCACCAGCTGGTTAATCGTGGGCATACTCCCCGGCTTCCTTCCTCAATCGCGTTGCTACTACGTTATTTACAACAAAAAAAGCTCTGAGCTCTCCTGGTCGCGGCAACAACCGCGCCTTAGCCGAGCCCATATCACCATACATAGATACACTGTGTAGCAGAGCTACACCGCGATTACGAAATATACCATACTGTGCGGCGCGTGTCAACCGCGTTTGTATAGATTTTGGAACCCGAACCCACCCGGACGGGCGCGGGTTCATCCGGACACAATCGGGCGCACCCGGACGCAGCATGCAGCGTCCCTACCGGCGGACGGTGGTGCGGAACACGGTCGCGGCACGGCGCGGGCCGCGCGCGGGTGCGGTTCCGGCGGGAATTTCGATTGTGGGTTGTACGTAGCCGAGCGCGCCCTTAATTGTATCCAAGCTTTGCGGCACAACTTCGCGCACCACATAGGCATCATCATCCTGCTCGATGATAATGCGTCGCATCTCGGGCATCAGGCAGTGGTGAGCACCACCACGACCAGCGATCATCTGCTGATACGCGCCGATGCCAAAGATCGCGAGTATTGTGCCCGCACCGCTCGCAGGGAGCTGCAACGGTGGCTGCGACGCAGGCGGGAAGTAATCATCACTATCGCAGGTATAGCGACCACCGAGGCGTACCGCGTGGGCGGGCAGATCCCAGCCGCCGAGCGGCAACACGATAAATTGCTGGCCCTCGACAAAGAGCATATCGGGCAAGGTGACCATCATACTGCTGTTGACGAGATACCAATCGGGCGCATCACCCTGGCCGGGCTTAGTGGCACCGACCTCGATCAGGTAAACGCTATGCGACGCGACCGTATAGCGGCCAAACTCGCCGGCAAGCACGGGAGCGGGGACATCGGCAGCGGCGCAGGCGGCAGCGACGATCTGCATCATGCGCTCCAGTGCCTGCTGGTAATCGAACGCAAAATCGAGCGTGTAGGCCGATGTGGGCATGCCACCGCCAAAATTAAAGATCGACAGCGCGGGAACCTGTACGCGCAGCGAAGCATAGGCCTGTGCCGAGCGGTCGAGCCGTGTCATCCAGCCATCGAGATCTTCGAGCTGGCTACCAACCATCGCGTGGTAGGCCACCAGCGTGTGCGGAGTGGCGGCAATGCGCGCAGCAGCGATCGCGATCTCGTGCGGCAGCAGGCCAAAGCGCTCACCGCCAAGATGCCCGGCATCGACGACGGACGCAGGGTGGCGCTCGCGGACACCAAGCTTGAGCGGCACGCGTGATCGGCGCAGCAGGCCATCGAGCTCGTCGAGGCTATCGATGACCGGGATCAACTGCTCGTAACCAGCCTCGGCGAGCGCCACGACCGCATCGAGATAGGCCTCGTCTTTTGAGCCATTGCAGAACATCAGCCGGTCGCCGGGCAGTGTGCCCGCGCGCCAGAGCTGGTGTGCGATCGTAACATCGGCGGTGGCCGACGTCTCATAGTGCGCGCCAGCCGCGAGCGCGGTGCGTACCACTTCTTCGGCAAAATTTGCTTTGGTGGCATATGCGTAGACAAATTCGCCGGGATAGCCAGTGACCGTGCGCGCTGCCGCCGCCCATGCCACCATCTGGTGCACCTGGCGCTTGATCTGCGGGCAAAAAGCCACTTCGAGCGGCGCACCATAGCGCGCCACCATCCCACTCAAATCGATATCGTGACCCAGCAACAGGCGACCGTCGCGGCGGGAAAGAAAATCGGTGAGCTGTCCATCGAGCACGCTACCCGTGCGGGCGGCGAGATCGTCGGCGAAGGACGTTGTGTTCAATGCAGGGGACCTCCTTGTAAACAGATGGGTTTGACGTTTCGGATCAACAAAAAACCCCTACGCTCAAAGGCGCAGGGGGGAAGACGACGCGGCGCGGCGCGACGTAATTATGTCGCGGCAGCGCGTCGCAGACCGGCTGTGGCCAGACGCTTAAGCATCTTGAACCGCACACTATGGCGGCCAACTTTCGCGAATATTGGAGGCATAGATACTTCTCAAGCCTGACCGGCGCTAGCCCGGGCACACGATCTTCGTACGATCGCCTGCTACCCTGCTAGCTCGTTCACCAGCGGCGCAGCATTGCGCAGCTCGTGCCGGGGGACGCTTCCTCACTACGGTATGCAAACACACCGACACTTATTATACACCCTACACCTGTGATGTCAAGTGATCAGTAGGACGCTATTGGGCAGGGAAATAACGCCAGGGCACGAAGCGCGGGGCGTCGTTTGCCTGTGTTTGCGAGGCATACTATACTGATGTACAGATATAATGGTAGTGATGAGAGTTTTTTCACGATGAAAATGGCAATTATTGGGCTTGCGAACAGCGGCAAGACGACGGTTTACAACGCGTTGACGCGCAGCACCGCCGAGACCACCAACTTTAGTGGCGGGCAGCTCGAGCCAAATATGGCGACGGTCAAGGTACCGGACCCGCGTTTGCAGGCGCTGGCGGCGATGTTCAACCCGCGCAAGATCACGGCCGCCGATGTGCAGTATGTCGATGTGGCCGGTATCAGCGGTAGTGGTGGGCAGGGCGGTGGGTTGCCGCCAGCGTTACTCAACTATATCAGTGGTGCAGATGCATTGCTGCACGTCGTGCGTGCTTTCGCAGACGAGAGCGTACCGCACCCGGATGGCAGCATCGATGTGGCGCGCGATATCGAGGCAGTCGATCTCGAGCTGGCATTCTCGGATCTGGCGATCATCGAGAAGCGGCTGCTGAAGCTCAACGCCGAGATTACCAAGATGTCGACCAAGGATCGTGAGCTACGGATCGCCGAGCGCGATTTGCTGGTGCGCTTGCAGACGGCGCTCGAGCAAGGGACGTCGATCCGGGCGGCGGGGATGAGCGATGAAGAAGAGCGCATGGTACGCGGGTATCAATTTCTCAGCGCCAAGCCGCTACTGCAGGTGATTAATATCGGCGAGGGGCAAATCACCAGCCCGCCGCAGGTGGCATACGACCACGTGCAGAGCGGCCTGGTGGCGTTGTGTGGCAAGATCGAAGCCGAGCTTGCACAGCTCGACGATGACGACGCAAAGAGCTTTATGGATGATCTCGGGATCAGCGAGCCCGCGCGTGACCGGGTGATCGGCAAATCGTACGAACTGCTGGGTCTGATGAGCTTTTTGACCGCCGGACAGGACGAAGTGCGCGCGTGGACGATCGAGCGCAATACACCGGCGGTGGAGGCGGCGGGTGCGATCCACTCCGATATCCAGCGTGGCTTTATTCGCGCTGAGATTGTGGCCTTTGATGATCTGATGCGGGCGGGCGGCATGGTGGATGCGAAGAAGGCGGGCACGGTACGCATGGAAGGCAAGCTGTATACCGTCAAGGATGGCGATATTTGCAACTTCCTGTTTAACGTGTAGCGCTACCACCCCGACCCTTCCCCACAGGTGAGGAGGGAAAGTCCCCCCACCCCAACCCCTCCCCCACAGGTGGGGAGGGGGGAAGTAAGGAATTGTATGTTTCGATTGCCGTACAACTTGCGGGCGCGCGAGATCCAGTTGCTGATCACGGCGCTGTTGTTTTTTGCCGCCGGGTATGTGCTGGTGGTGGCGGCGACGCGCGAGCAGCAACTGGTGCTGAGTTTGCAGAGTGTGGCAGATGTGCTCTGGCCATCGGTGCTGCCGTTCCTGTTGTTTCTTGGCATCTCGCTGGGGCTGAGCTGGCGACTGGCGGGTGCCGACGAGATGATTCTGCCGTTGACAGCGCTGCTGGCGGGTATGGGGCTGATGGTCATCGCGCGGATGGAGCCAGTGCTCGGCGCAGACTATGCTGATGTCGACAGCAAACAGACGCTATGGGTGACACTCGGCGTTGTCGGTCTCTCGCTGATCCTGTTTGTGCCGTGGGACTCGCTGTTGCGGCGCTACCAGCGCACGACGCTGATGGACTGGCTGGATCATTACCGCTACGCGTGGCTGGCGGGCGGGGTGCTGTTGATCGCGCTGACATTTGCGTTTGGCACCGACCCGAACGGCAGCGGAGTGAGGGCCTGGTTCAACTTTGGCTTTTTTCTGT
>JAYUYF010000566.1:0-8281 GCA_043752605.1 Roseiflexaceae bacterium | reverse complement strand
CCCCCCCCGCCCCGGTAGAGACGCGAAATTTTGCGTCTCTACGCGCGAAACCGGCCGACATTGTCGGCCGGTTTCGCGTTCGCCCTCGTTGCCGGGCCACGTCGTTTACACGATCCCGTGATCCTACCGCAGAACCTCGCGGACAATCTGCTCGAGCCGGTCAAGCGGGAACGGCTTGGGAAGATAATGATCGACACGATGCTCGCGCGCGCGCTTCTCGAGCTCGGGCGTGGCATAGGCCGTAATCAGGACGACGCGCGTATCGGGCGATGTCTCTTTGATCGCGCTCGTGAGCTGCAAGCCGTTCATACCCGGCATATTGTAATCGGTGATCACAAGCGGCACCGGGCGCAACGCGATCTGCGCGAGCGCTTCTGCACCGCCCGTGACCGTCACGATATCGTAACCACCCGTCAGATCGCGCATCAAACGGTGGAGGATGATCAGAATATCTGGCTCATCTTCGACGAGCACGATTGCCGGACTCCGGGCAGCCAGATCTTGCATGATTGATACTCCTCAACAGCGACGCACACTGCCGACAACAGTCTTCGGCTATATATTAGCATACCCCTCGCACACGGGCAACTAGTAGCCGTACGTCCGCTCATCGTTTGCACCGTTGAGCACAACGCCCACAATATTGGCTTTGACCTTCTCGAGCGCCTCGCGCGCGCGGCGTGCCGGTTCGCGGCGTGTCTTGCCCGCCGCAAAAACCAGCAGGACCCCATCGACACGTGTGGACAGCACGGCGGCATCGGTGGCGGCGAGCACGGGCGGCGTATCAAACAGGACGATGTCGGCATCGGCACGCAGGCGCGCGATCAGATCGGCCATGCGGCGCGAACCCAGAATATCCGATGGGCGCGGCGGCAGCGGGCCACTTGCGAGCAATTGCAGGCCAGGTACGCTGGTGGCTTGCAGGGGTGGCGGCTCACCCTGCACCAGCATCATGGAGGTCACGCCCAGATCATTGCCGAGGCCAAATATCGTGTGCAGCGCCGGGCGACGCAGGTCACAATCGACGAGCACCACGCGCTGCTCGGCCTGCGCAAACGTGACGGCCAGATTGGCTACCGTCGTCGATTTGCCCTCATCGACGCCGCTGCCGGTGATCATCAGCGTCTGCAGCGGCCGATCGAGGCTCGAGAACTGGATATTGGTGCGCAGCGTACGATAGGCCTCGGCAGCAGCCGATCGCGGGTCGCGCAGCGCGATCAAATCGGGTTCGTGTATCATCGGTCGGCCGTTGGGATTGCGCCGAGCGTCGTCAGCGCGACAAAGCGCTCGACATCATCGGCGGTCTTGAGCGTGTCATCGATCGCATCACGCACAAAGGCCAGCAGCGTGCCGAGCACCAACCCGAGCAGCGCGCCCGCCAGCATATTGGTGCGCGTCTGTGGCCGGTACAGGAACGGCGCGCGCGCGCGCTGATTGACACGCACGTTGATCCGGTCAGTGCCTTCGATCGTGGTATTTTGCTGCGCGATCAGCGCGGCCATGTTGGCCCCGATCGCATCCGCGATCCGCGGCGCGACATCGGGCTCGGGGTAATCAACCTGAATGACCATCAACGTTTCTTCGGGAAGCGGCTGGATCGCCACATGACGCAGCATCCAGTCGGCGCTGCGGTCGAGCTTGAGATCAGCGCTGATCTTTTCGAGCTGATCCGGCGCGAGCGCCGCGACTCGATAGCTGTTCATACGACCGCGCAGCACGATCAGCAACCCGTTGTCCAGCCGATTTGGTACAACCAGATAACTGGCTTCGGAGCGGTAGAGCCGCTCCTGCACAAAGCGGCTGAAGCCGTAGGCACTCATGGTGGCGATCAGCGCTGCCAGCAGCGGGATCCACCAGCGGCGGCGCAGAATACGCAGATAATCAACTGGTCGCATCGTCACCTATCTTTTGTTGTGGCCGGGCGCGTCGAGCGCCAGTAGCTCAGCGCGAGCGCGGCCGCCACGGCCACCCCGAGTGCCGCAGCACCGCGCAACAGTGCGGTGAGCAGCGCACCGGCCAGACCATTGGCGCGCGCGGCGGGGGCACGTTGCAGCACCACCAGATACACACCGGGCCGATCGGGCATGACGGTCGTATCGCCCCACAGCGCCAGCCCGCGCGTCTCGAGGACGCGCACTGCGGCATCGGCGATCGCATCCGCGCTGGCGGCATCGGCCGTGGTAGCACTGATGCGCGCCACCCGCGCGTCCATCATGGTAAAGATCGCCGCCTGCACGTCTGCACCATCGAACTGCCGCCCCTGCGTGGCCAACTCGGCCACCACCTCACGGGCAAACGGCGCGCCGGTGGTGAGTGCGGGCAGATCATATGCGAGGGTATCTTCGCTGTCAACCGTGATCGGCGCGCGCGAGAGCAACACCGACGACGTGGCGCGGTAGCGTTGCGGTTGCACGAGCGTGCTCACCAGCACCAGCACGACCGTCAGCAGTGGCAGCCCAAGCACCAGCAGGCGCTGGCGGCGCAGCGCAGCGGCGAGCGCGCGCAACTCGGCGCTCAATGCGTCACCTGCTGGATTTCAGCGGCGATCAGCGCGCGCATACGGCGCAGAAACACCTCACGGCCAAAACCCTCGGCGTGCGCGCGGATCGCGTGCGTGTCATACGTATCGGCGTGCGATGCGCTGATCGCCGCTGCCAGCGCTCCCGCGTCGGCGCTGCGGAAGAAGCGGCCGGTGACACCTTCGATCACCGTATCAAGCGCGCCGCCCGCACCATAGGCGATCACCGGGCGGCCGCATGCCATGACTTCGAGCGGTGTGATACCAAAATCTTCTTCGCCCGGGAAGATAAACGCGCGGCAGCGGGCGAACAGGTCGCGTTTGGTAGCTTCATCGACCGGGCCGAGGAACTCGATATTTGGCCCCGCGAGCGATTCGAGCGTAGCCCAGTCGCGGCCTTCACCAAAGACTTTGAGCGGCAGTTTGAGCACATTGAAAGCCTGGATCGCCAGATCGAGCCGTTTGTAGGGCACCAGCCGGCCACCCGCCACATAAAAGTCGCCGGGCGTTTGCGGCGCAAACGGCAGCAGCGTGACCGGTGGCGGCACGATCGTCGCTTCCCGGCCATAGAAGCGCCGAATACGGGCGGCCACCGTGCGCGAATTCGCCACAAAATGATCAACCCGGTGCGACGAAGCCACATCCCACATACGCAAAAAGGTGAGCGCGATATGCAGAATCGCGCGCCGGTTGCGGCCAAAATGCTCGCGCGCGGTGTAATCATCCGTGCGCCAGGCAAAACGCATCGGCGTGTGGCAATAGCAGATATGGCGCGCGCCGGGTGAGGGGATGATGCCCTTGGCATAGGCGCTGCTGCTGCTGATGATCAGATCGTATTCCGTCAGATCAAAGCTCTCGAACGCGCTGGGATAGAGCGCGAAATAAAAGCGAAACAACCGACGCCAGGCGGGCAGGCCCTGCATCCAGGACACACGGATATCCCACCCGCGATATGCGGGCGGCATCGCGCGCGCATCAAAGATCGAGGTGTAGACCGGGGCATCCGGGTAAAGTTCGTGCAGCGCCTCGAGCACGCGCTCGGCACCACCAAACTGGTTTAGATAATCGTGGACAAGTGCAACACGCATATTATTTGCATTACCGAAGCGCCGGTAGTATAACATAGGTATGCACCGCCCGATGACGGCGGGCAGCCCGCCACGCTGGTGTGGCTCGCACCGGCGATTCCGGCGATCTGGCAATGATGAGGTGCCGTTAACTATTATGACAACCGCAACCGATGACCTCCAGCGGCTCTTTACCTGTTCGAGCATGGGCAGCTTTGCGTATCACGCCTACGCAGTACGCGCACGGCACGAACGGCGGTTCAATATTGCACGGCTGTTTGAGGCGCTCAGTGCCGCGCGCGCCGCGCGCGCCGATGTCGCATTTCGTAAGAGTGGCGCGGTCAACACGACGCTGCAAAACGTCGAGCGCGCGCTGGCGGGGATCGAGCCCGAGGCGACCGTGGCCGGGCGCATCACCGGCACCAGCGAGATGTCGCGCACCTTGCTCGGGCGCGCGTCCACCGCCATGCGCGAGGATCGCGATCTGCGCGCGGCTGAACTCGGCGATCTGTATGTCTGTTCGCGCTGTGGCGACCTGCGCGAGGGTGCGATCAGTACGGCGTGCCCGGTATGCGATGCCGTTCCCGAATCGCACCGGGCGTTTCGCGCGATCGAGGCGATGGGCACACTTGGTCCGCACAGCGTGATGTCGTTTCTCGAGCATACCGAGGGCGGGCTGCGCAAACTGTGCGAAGGCCTCACAGATGAGCAGTTACGCGCGCGCGTGGTGCCCGAGCAACCATCGCTTAAAGAGCTAATTGGCCACCTGGTGGATATAGATGCAGTGTTTCGCGAGCGCGCCTGGCTGATCCTCGAGACCGAGAAACCGCAGTTGCCGCAAGCGCACCCACCGCGGCTCGATTCGGCGGCGGTGTACCGCACACACCGGATCGAAGAGATTTTGACTGCCTACCACGACAGCCGCCGCCAGACATTGCTGCTGATGCGCGGGCTGACGAGCGCGGCCTGGCACCGCACCGGATCGCACGAGATCTATGGCGAGATCACGCTGCTGCATCAGGGCAACTGGATGGTCAGCCACGAAAAATCGCACCTCGTCGATCTGGCGCAACTGCGCCACGATATCCTCACCGCCGACGGTGGCACGTGCATCGATGGCGCGCTGACCGACGTGGTGGTGACCGGCGAAAACGAGGGCGTTTAACTGCCCGCCGCGCGTGTTGACATCGAAGAGATCGCGCCCGATACCTTTCTCGTGCGCGATCAACGTGCCGCCAGTATCGTCCGCAGCGAGGGCACGCTCGCAGGCCAACTGTTCAAGCTGACATCATGGCGGCGCGATGGCATGGTTGCCCGGCTGCGCGGCCACGGCTACAGCGTGCTGACGCTCGATGACCGTGTGGCGAAGCTCGCCACAGCGCCGCGCGCTGACCCTCCGGGCATTGCCTTTGCCTTCGCACCCGATCCGCGCGAGCGGCTGAGCCGCTTTGACGCCGATGCACTGGACTGGATCGCCTGCCCGCCCGCCGACGATACCGCGATCCTGCTGCGCGATGGCGAGCCGGTGCGCCGCCGCCGCGGCCGTGCCCCGCCAACGTACCATCTGGTGCGCGGCGGGCGTGGTGGCACGGAATTGCGCCCGTTTGGTGCGCAGACCGCGCTACTGCTCGGCTACGGCCAGGCGGCGCTGGCTGGCCCGCTGCGGCGTACGGTGATCGCCACCGCCGCCGAGGAATACTGGCTGGCGGCGCTGGCGCTGCCGGATGCCCACGCCGACGTGCTGGCGCGCGTCGCACAGATCACGCATGACGGCTGGCTGGTGACCACCCCCGGGCTCCCGCTCGCCACAGCGGTGCTGGCGCGGTTGGGCGTGGTGGTCGTGACGGGGTGACGGGGTGACGCGGCGACACGATGACACGGTGACACGGTGACCAGACGCGGTGGGGGGTTGCGCCGGACGCGCCGGCGGCGCGGGGCCGGGCCGGGCCGGGCGGCGCGGCGGGGGGCGGCGGGCACGGACGCAGCATGCTGCGTCCCTACGTGATCCAATCGCCGCCACGTCCGGCCCTGAGATGACGGGACTGTCATTCCTGGTAATTCCTGCTGTGATATACTCGCGTTAACTTTTCCCCACGCTTCGCTTATCAAAATGAGACCCCATGTCACTCCGCCTGCGCAGCTTTGCGCTCCTGGCTACGTGTGTTGTCGCGCTTGGTACACCTGTTCAGGCGGCGGGCCCTGCGCAGAGCTCGGCCGAGATCATCAGTGATGTGAGTCCACCATTTCCTGGCGAAAGCAGTGTGCAGGTTTCCATCAACCTGTCAGTACCTGATACGGGCGGCCTTGGATTTATGCAGGCTGGTAACGCGACGTATTTCGCTGGTCGCGATGCTGCCAACGGCGCTGAACTCTGGCGCATGGACGCGACCGGCAGTGCCGCGCTGGTGCGCGATCTCGTACCGGGGGGGTATCCGAGCAATCCTCAGCCGTTTGCGGCGAGCGGCAATGATGTACTGTTTCAACGCGATAACCGTATCTGGCGTAGCGATGGAACCGTCAATGGTACGCGCCAGGTATTTGATCCTGGTTCTAACAGCATGTTACTGCGAGCCGATACCACATCGCAACGTCAGGTCTATTTTGTGGCACGTCGCAGCACACCATCTGCAACCACCTCGTCGCTCGAAATACACGCCGCGAATGTTGCAGATCTAGCACCGCAGCTACTGCGAAGTTTCAGCGAAGCCGTACTCGTTGGCTCTGCCTGGATCCATCGACCTACACTCGGTAGCACGTTCTATTTCTTTGCACGTGAAACCAGCGGTGGGCCGCTCGCATTGTGGGCAACCGCTGGCACTGCTAGCGGCACATTACAACTCACCACATTCGCTAGTACCCCATATGGGCCTTTTCAACGGCCATTCGCGGTATTTGTGAGCCCATCACGAATCTTTTTTCTGGCTGAGGCGCAGACCTCCACTGAATTGTGGGTAAGCAGTGGCTCGATAGCGAGCACGACCAAGGTCGCCGACTACTCGCCGCCCTCTATGTCAATTACGCAAACCGGGTTTGCTGGTGAGACATTGTTTTTTAGTAACTTTAGTACGCCATACTACAGCGATGGCACTGCGGCAAGGACAGGTACGACTGAAACTCAGAGCTCGCAGCTAGCACGCATCGGAGATCAGGTATTTAGTACCTCCTCTGTCTCAGATCCGATGGGAACGCGGTACGACCTAGTAGTCGGCGATACTACTGGTAATAACCTACAGGCGTTGCGGCGCTTTAACCAAGTGTCGCAGTTCTTTGCTTTCAACAATCTCCTACTCTTCTTTGCTTACGACACAAACAATGTGCAGGGTGTCTGGCGAACTGATGGAACCGTCGCAGGAACGTTTCGACTCTCGGACATTGCAGTACCCTGGTACGGAAGTATGCGGCGGCTCGCCGATCGTGTGTACTTTGCTGCTATCGTCGGAGACAAGCGCGCTTTGTACGCGACTGATGGTTCTGTAGCTGGTACGGTAGAGGTGAAAGAAGTATTCGCAGAGTCTCTGCAAGTGGTAGGCGATCGACTACTGTTCGTTGCACAGGATTCGGTACTCTGGCAAAGCGATGGCACACCAACTGGTACAAACCCGGTGGCAAATCGCACGCCGAGTATTAGCGGTTCCAGTCCGCGCAGCATGGTAGGCGTAGGCAATCTGACATATTTTATCGCCAACAGCCCGGAGGGACGCGGCATTTACCGCACCGATGGTACCGTTGCAGGCACAACTCTGGTCGCAGTACCCAAGGATGATCGTGGTCGAGTCTTGCGAATTGCAACCTACCCCAACCTTCCCGAAAATGAGTTGTTTGTGGTAGGCAACAAGGTTTTCTTCGTTGTCATGGAGGAGTACGGCAACGAACTATGGGTCACGGATGGCACAGCAGCGGGCACAAAGCGCGTCTTCGAGCCAAATGGCATGCTCGAAGCATCACGACCAGATCACATGATCGTCTTCCAGGGGGCGCTGTACACCAAAGCGTACAACAAGTTGTACCGCACCGATGGCACTGCGGCAGGAACGACATTGGTCGCAGCGCCAGTCGGGACGATCCGTGATATCGAAGTAGTTGGTACCAAAATGCTGATTAGCGTCGCAGACGGCGGCGAACCAGATGGTTCGCGCAACAATGGTGAGTTGTGGGTGAGCGATGGTACACCTGCCGGCACCGCGCAATTGCGCCGCTTTGTCTCAGGAGGAAGGTATTGGACCGGGGAGACTCCGGGTACTCAACAACCCAAGTGCCTGAATGCGATTGGTAACCGGCTGTTCTTCAACGCCGATGGCCAGCAAGGTACCGAACTCTGGACGAGCGACGGAACGGTCGCTGGCACGATACAGATCGCCGATATCTTTACTGGCACGACGACCTACACGGGCACAGGTGAGTTTGCGTATGTCAATACATTCCCGAACAGTTCGAACCCGTGCAATATTGTATCGCTCGGCGGCGACGTGTATTTCACCGCGCAATCGCGTGCCACCACCCCAACCGCACCCGTGTTCGAAGTCTGGCGCACCGATGGAACTGCGGCTGGCACCCGGCTGGCGTTCGAAGTACCGACGCCGACCGACGTCGGGGCGAATTCCTGGTACGACCGCTGTTTCCAGGCGATCAACGACACACTGTACTTCACGCTCAATCTTGATAGCGTATGGCGCTGGTATCGCTACCAGCCGGGCAT